>JBFKIN010000021.1:0-17537 GCA_041632255.1 Oceanococcus sp.
CGCGTCCATGCAGTTGAAGAAGCTGTCCGACAACGTGGGCATGCCCCTGCACGAGGTGCTCGGGCGCCGGGTGCATCTCACCGCCGCCGGTGAGCTGATGGTGCGCTATGCCCGCGAGGTCTTCGATTGCATGGACCGGCTGGAGATGGAGCTGGCCGAACTGCAGGGCATGCGGGCCGGGCGCCTGAGCCTGGGTGTGGTCAGTTCGGCGGAGTATTTCATTCCCCATCTGCTGGGGCCTTTCTATCGTCGCTATCCGGGCATCGAGGTCGATTTGCAGGTCGGCAACAGCGCCTGGCTGGCGCAGCGTCTGCACGAGAACCGGGACGATCTGTATTTCTTCGGTCATGTCCCGGCGGCCGATGATATTGATGCCGAGGTCGTGGGGCCGAATCACCTGGTCATCGTGGCGCCACGTCAGCATCCCCTGGCCAGCCGCCGCCGCCTGCGCTGGGACGATGTGGCGGGTGAAACCTTCATCGTGCGTGAGGAGGGGGCGGGCACCCGCGCCACCGTGGAGGCCTGGCTGCAGCAGCGGGGGCTGCCGATGCAGCACCGCATGAGCATGGCCAGCAACGAGAGCATCAAGCACGCTGTGCTGGCCCGCATGGGTCTGGCCATCATTCCTACCCTGACCCTGGACGAAGGCGATCAAGAGGAGCTCGTGGCCCTGCCGGTAGCGGGTTTCCCGATCGAGGAGCACTGGCACCTGGTCAGCCGTCGCGGCAAGAACCTGTCGGTGGTCGCCCGCAGCTTCCGGGACTACGTGCACAGCGAAGGTCGCGAGATGATGCTCGAGGCGCTGGCTTACTGGGAGGCGCACCGGCGGCCCAAGCTGCCGACCCGCTGAGCTCCCACGTCGCCGGGGCCAGGCTTCGCAAGGGCTGATCAGCCCGTCTGGCGGCGGAACAAATTCATGGGCTCGGTCGTGTTTCATCGGCGCCTGCGTGCCGGGCCAACCACCACCCCAGCGGAGTCCTTCACCGATGCCCGGATTGAGCCATCGTCTTCCCGTTCTTCTCGCCTGCGCCGCCCTCCTGGGTGCCTGTGACGGCGGCTCGGCGACCGATCACCCCGACGGACGCCGGGTGCTGGACGAGGAGGCCGCACCGCGGGTCGTTGTTGCGGTGGTGGACACGTCGATCAATCCCTACCACGCGTTCTTCTATGCGGACAGTCCGATCTACCCGGACAGCGCCCCTGTCAGCGTCAGTCCGGCGGTGCTGGCGGAACTGGGGGTCGACAGTGGGGATCAGGTTCTGCTCACCCGCAGCGGGGATATCGAAGCGGACAAGGCGGCCGATGCGGATTTCTGGGATCGGGTCGAACACGGCCGGCCTTACTGGTTCCGGGGCAGCAACATCGTTGCGGTGTCCTTCTGCGAGGATGACTTCCGCCCGCTGCAGCCGCATCCCGACAAGAACCCTCACGGCACCGGGGTCAGCGCCTCCGTCCTCAAGGCCAACCCGGAGGCCGTCCTGCTCTTTGTCGAGTCCTGTGCGGCGCCCGAACCGCATGAGATGCGCTATGTGCTGGAACACCCGGCGGTCGACATGATGGCCTTCAGCTACAACCTGGGTCTTCCGCTGACCGAAGCCGGGGCGTATCGGGGGGTGGTGGAACTGGGCAAGCTGATGTTCCAGGCGGCGGGTAATTATCTGGTCCCGGTGTCCTACCAGGGTGGGCCCGGCAGCTGGTGGACCATTGGCGTGTCCGGTATCGACAGCGATGTGAACGGGCAGTCCTCGACCGGTGCGCTGCTGCCGGACTTCGTCGCCGGCTTTCGGGATGTCCTGCCATTTTGCAGCGACTGCGAAGACGAACTGGTCGAGATCGGTGGCACCAGCATTTCCACCCCGCAGGCTACCGGCCTGGCCTCCCGGGCCCTGCTGCAGGCGCGGCGCCAGCTGGGGCATCGCGGCGGAATCCTGCCCGGCAGCGGGGATATGCCGCCGGTCATGGCCACGGATGGTCAGCGCATGATCACCAACTGGGATCTGCGCCGCGCGCTGGAAGAAGCGGCTTATGTGGACTATGGTCCGGAGGACTATGTGCTGACGGATCCGCAGCTCGACCTGCCCCCGGTCAGGGCGCTACCCATCAATCCGCTGGCGCCCTGGCTGCAGCTGGCCTGGGGGGATCTTAGCACCGATCCGGACAAGGCCGTGCTGGAGGAAATCCTGGCCCATCTGGGGCTGGGCCAGCCCAGCCGGATGAAACCTGAGGGCTACTGCGACTACATGGCGCAGCAGATGCGGCGGCGCCAGGCTTATGGCGATCTGCGGGGACAGGCGACCGGGGAAGTCGTTCCCGATCCGAATCCGTATCGCTACTGCGATGAGCCTTGAGCTGGTCTTCAGCTCGGCGCCCATGCCAGAAGCGGGTGAGATGAAGCCTCGGCAAGCGCGTGCTGTGTTGCAGGCCGGGCGCGGTGAAAGACCGGCGCCTCACCAAGCGGTCACGCCGCAGGCTCGGGCCAGCGAATGAAGGCCAGCGCCTCGCCTGGGCGCTCCACCAGCCACAGCGCCATCGACACGTCGGACATGACCCCAAGCGGCTGAAGCTGCATCTGCTGCTGCACAGAATCCACGATGGCCAGGGGCACCGGTGCATACCCCAGCCCGGCGGCGCACAGGCTTTTCATCAAGGCGCTGTCAACACAGCGGGCGACAATGCGCGGCCGCACCTTGTGCTGGCGAAACCAGGTCAGGACCTGGCGGGACAGGGCGGAACTGGACTGCCACAGGATCACGGGAGCGCCGTCCAGGCAGCCCGGGAAATCGCCCGCCGGCAGGTGGTCGATGGCTGCGACCCAGGCCATGGGCGACTGGACGATCAGACGCACGTCCACTTCGGCCGTGAGTGAGGTCGCCGGTTCCCTGTCCGTCAGGATGGCCTGGATCCGTCCGGTCAGCAGTTCACCCAGCAGACTGTCCAGTTCGCCTTCGATGAAGATCAGTTCCCGTTCCGGGTGAGCGCGCATGCCGGCTGCGGTGCACTGCACGGTCATGGACTTGGGGACGCTGTCGGTGACCCCGATGCGCACCGGCAGGGCGACTTCTCCCGGGTGGTCGGACAGTGCGGCCTGCAGCTCCGCGCCCAGATCGAAAATCTGGCCTGCGTAGCTGCGAGCGAGCTTGCCGGCGTCGGTCAGGACCAGGCGCCGGCCGTCACGGCGAAACAGCTGCTGGCCGATACGTGATTCCAGTTGACGCACCTGGGCGCTGATCGCCTGGGGGGACACGTGCAAGGCATCCGCTGCCGCCTGCACCGATCCCAGGCGGGCGACTTCGTGAAAATAGCGAAGATGCTTGAAATTGACGGACACAAATCATCAACAAAAACTTGATCGTGATAAAACTTTAATGTGCTTTCAATTGTTTGGCGAATCCTTATCTTGGACTCTGCCCCTAGTCACCGCAGGAGTTCATCATGAGAGCCGACATCCAGGCTGAAGGTTTTACCCTGAGCGATTCGATCCGCCGCAGCATCGAGCGGGCGGCTCAGGCCAATTTCGAGGCTTTCGCTGGCCATATCGCGTTCTGGAGGGTCCGGGTTTTCGATCTGAACGGAGCCCGCGGCGGGGCCGATATGGCATGCCGGATCCATGTCCGCCTGAAGCGCGGACCGGAACTGGTCGTGTTTGATGCCCAGGACGACCTCTACACGGCGATTGCGTCTGCGTTCTCCCGCCTGGGATATGCGCTGGCCCTGCAGGCCGATCGTCGTACGCGCCATGGCCGCGCCTCGATCCGCCACTATCCCGGCGACCTCGCCGCCTGATCCACCCTCACATCAACACAGCGCCGCCGCCCCACCGGGAGCGGCGGCGCCTGGATTTCCGACATGACTGCTTTGCTGTCCCGCTGGCGCCTGCCGCCTGACGCCGTCCCGGGCGTGCTTCTGCTGTTCAGTTGCGCGCTGGCGCTGATCGCGGCGAATTCGCCGCTGGCCCCCCTCTACGCCCGTCTGATCGATACCGAACTGGCCATCATCCTGGGCGGTGCGTCTCTGGCCAAGCCCCTGCTGCTCTGGGTCAACGACGGGCTCATGGCCCTGTTCTTCCTGCTGGTGGGTATCGAACTCAAGCATGAACTGAGCTTCGGACACCTGCGCAGTCGCCAGGAGCGGGCCATTCCTCTGGCGGCCGCGATCGGCGGCATGCTGGTGCCGGCGCTGATTTTCCTGGCGTTCAATGCGAATGATCCCGTCGCGCGCAATGGCTGGGCCATCCCCGCGGCGACAGACATCGCCTTCGCGCTGGCGCTGTTCGCCATGCTGGCGCGCTCCCTGCCTGCCGAGGTGAGGGTGTTTCTGCTGGCCATCGCGATCATCGATGACATCGGCGCGATCGTCATCATCGCCCTGCTGTACACCGCCGATCTCAGTCCGGCCGCCCTGATGCTGGCCGGAATGCTCTCAGCCTTGCTGCTGGCCATGAACCGGATCGGCCTGCAACGCGCCGCGCCATACCTGCTGGTGGGGGCGGTGCTGTGGCTGGCGACCCTGAAGTCAGGTGTTCACGCGACCCTGGCCGGGGTGCTGGTGGGCCTGGCGCTGCCGCTGCGGTCCGGCGATGCCGATAGCGTGTCGCCGGGCTACCGGGTCGAGCACGGCCTGAAGCCCTGGATCTATGTCTTCGTCCTGCCGGTCTTCGCTTTCGCCAATTCGGGTATCGGCCTGCGCGGGCTGGATGGGGCGGCGCTGTTGTCGCCTCTGATTCTCGGGATTGCCGCCGGCCTGGCCGTGGGCAAGCCGCTGGGTATCGTGGGCGCCGTCTGGCTCGGGGAGCGGCTGGGTCTGTTCCGTCGGCCCCAAGTCCTGAACTGGAGCAGCATTACTGCCGTCGGCGCGCTCTGCGGGATCGGCTTCACGATGAGCCTGTTCATCGGCTCGCTGGCCTTCGAGCACGCCCCCGAGATGAGCCTTGCGGATGAGCGCATCGGCATCATTGCCGGATCGCTGGCATCGGCCCTGCTGGCTGCCCTGCTGTTCCGCTTCGCCAGTCAGCCAGAGGCCGCGATTGATGCGCGGCGGGCCACCGGAGCCCACGGCGCCCAGGCATAAGCGCTAAAGGCGCGTGCAGGCGACGGCGCCGGTGAGAGCAGAGCCGGACTCCGGCCTTCGGCGGGGTCTGCCGAAGGCCGGCACAGGTGCGCGATGGCCTAGCTGTAGTAGGGATCCTTCATCGGCCCGATCGAGCGCGAGCGCACCGGCTGCAAGGGCACCGGTTCCTGGGCGTGGGGGTACTCGGGGCCCCAGTTCACCGGGTCGCCATGCATTTCCATGCGGGCGTTGTCCGTGTACCAGTCGACCAAGTCGCCATCGCAGCGCAACAGCCAGGTGGTGCCTTCCGGGCCGGCGGTGAAGTCGCCGTGGCGGACCAGTGCCGGACGGAAGAAATACACCCCCGGCTGCATGTCGCCGAAATTCATGTTGAAGCTGCCCTGCAGGGTATAGGCTTCCTCGTAGCAGGGGTGATGGGCCAGCGGATGCTCCCGCCAGTTCGGCTTGGCCTTGATCAGCCGGGTGTAGAAGCCGGTCTTTTCATCCCGGAACAGCAGCTTGATATACAGGCCCGGCACCGGCGTGCCGCCCAGGTCGAAACGCATCGGGCTGCCATCGACCACGTCGATCCAGTCCATTTCGTCGGTGCGCTTGATCACCAGCTTCTGGTCTTCACGGACCGAATCCCAGGGCGTCTCGGTCGCCTCGAAGCGCCAGTCGCCGTATTCGCGGAAGTAGAGCACCTCGGTGCCCGCCTTGACCTGCAGGGCAGGGGCCACCACCCCGGGCGGGGTCATCCAGTAACCCCCTTCGCCCAGCATCTCATCGCCGATCCGCACCTCGCCCTTGAGCACATACCACTCGGTCTGCGCGACGTGGACGCCGGCCGGCCGGCTCCAGTCGGTATCGAACAGCAGTTTGGCCGAGACCGATCCGTCTTCCTCGTCATAGGACAGGTTGCGCTGACGCGCGCTGCCAATTCCGCCGACCAGTTCGGCCGGGTGCCAGATCAGGTCCTTTTCGTCGATCAGTTCCACATGGGGGCGCATGTTCCGCTCCGGTTGTGCTGTGTGGTGGCCACTCTAGCGGGCCTTGTTCATCAGTAAAAATATATTCGTCTGATGATTACGATAGATAAAAATCTATGTAGAGGTGAGCCGATGCCGCCGCGGACGGCGTGGCGGAGCAGCTTCCGTCAATTGACATAGTTGTTATAACAATAATACATTTATCGCTTTCCGGAAAACAGCATGAGGCCCTGCGCATGATCGCGGCGGAACAGACCCCTTCGGCAACAGCCGGAACCAGCATCCGGGTGGCGGCGGCGCAATTCGCCGTTGGCGTGGATGTCGAGCAGAACCTGGCCAGCTGCCTGCACTGGATCGAACAGGCCGCCAACTGCAAGCCGGATCTGCTGGTGCTGCCGGAGTTCGCCAATCACGCCTCCTGGTATGACGACGAGGCCCATTGCTGGCGGGTCTCGGTGGAGCTCGATGGCGAGTTCATCCAGGCCATTGCCGAGGCCACCCGTCAGCTGGGTGCCCATGTGGTCATCAATTGCACCGTGCGCCGGGATGGCGAGGTCTGTACCGGGACCAGCATCCTGATTTCCCCCCAGGGTGAGATCCTCGGCAGCAACGACAAGCAGGTGCTGATCGGTCACGAGAATCAGTTCCTGCAGCGGGCACAGCAGCCAGGCCCCATCGTGGACACCCCGATCGGCCGCCTGGGCCTGTATGCGTGCATGGATGGGGTGGTGAGCGAGACCCCGCGCTGTCTGGCCCTGCGCGGCGCCCAGATCCTGTGCAACAGCCTCAACTCCTTCGCCTCCGATGAAGGCTCCCTGCACATCCCGGTGCGGGCGGCCGAGAACCGCGTCTTTGTGGTGGCCGCCAACAAGGTTGGTCCGCTGATTCCCGAAGCCCTGCTCGAGCCGGTCAGCGAGCAGACCGGCATCCCGGTGAAGTTCCTCAGCGGTGCGGGCGAAAGCCAGATCGTCGCACCGGATGGCACCGTGCTGGCCATCGCCTCGCCGGACCGCCCCGAACTCATCTGGTCGGACATCGATCTGGCTGCCCTGGAACAGGCGCGCCGCCCCGACGGCACCGACCTGATCCGGGCCCGGCGCCCGGCGCTGTATGCGCCGATCGGGCAGGATCCGGCCGAACAGCCGGAGCCGGTTTATGCTGGCGCCGAGCAACTCATGGCCGCGGCGATCCAGCTGCCAGGCACGGGGCCGGGGGCGCTGGATGCAGCCATCGAAGCCGTGCAGCAGGCGGTGGCCGAAGGTGCCCGTTATCTGGTGCTGCCCGAACTGTTCTATCTGCCCGGCCAGCGGGTCACGGATCTGGATCGGGCACTGGTCGAATCCGCCCGCGTGGTGGAGGCCCTGCAGGCGGTGTGCGGCCCGGCCATGCTGGCATTGAACACGGTGGAGTCCGGCGATCAGGGGCCGGAGCTGAATGCGGTGCTGCTGGATGCCACGGGCATCCGCCTGCGCCAGCCGCTGCTGCACGCCAGCCAGCGCCACGGCTGGTCTGCGACCGGGCCGGGGCTGCGCAGCCTGGCCTGTCAGGATGCTCACGTGGCGGTGCTGTGCTCGGATGACGCCCTGTTCCCGGAACTGGGTCGCCTGCTCGCCATGCGTGGCGTGGATCTGCTGCTGGTCACCGCGGCGCCGCTGGAGGCCTGGGAGCTGCGCACCGGATTGGTCGAACGGGCCGCGGAAAACCGCATGAATCTGGTCGCCGCCTGCCAGCCGGGCGCCCTGGGCAGCAGCCTGATCTGCAGCCTGCAGCGTGATTTCACGGTGATGACCCCCTGGCAGGAGCGGCCCTTCGACGGCCTGCTGAGCCAGCCGGAACTGCACCGCGCGCCGGCCTGGCCCGGCGTGACCCTGGCGCCGGTTTATCCGGCCGCCGCCGCCAACAAGGTCGTGTCGCTGGGCACCGACCTGGTGCGTGGCCGGGCGTGGTGGCTGGTCGACGCCATGACCGGCGCCTGAGCGCCACCGAATCGACGAACAAGCCGAGTACCTATCCATGAGTGATTCGCTGTCCCAACAGATGCATGACCGCAGCCTGGCTCGCATCATCGAGCGCCTGGCCCTGGAGGAAATTCCCGGAGCCGAGGGTGGTCCCGCCCTGCCGCTGATCAGTCGCGCGCCCATGGCCCAGGGGCAGATCGGTCAGGTGCGGATGTTTCGCGGTCCGGCGCTGAGCCGGCTGCTCACCTGCAGCATCGTGGTGCCGGCCATCGGCCTGGATTCGCACATGCTCTTTGCCTTTACCGATACCGAAGGCGGGGTGCCTCACTTCACGGTCGACTCGGTCAAGGCGGGGGAGCACTATGCCTTCCATCTGGACCTGATTCCGCGACTGGATCTGGCCGCGAATCTGGCCTATATGGACGAGGTTTTCGCGCCGCTGACCGCTGCGTTTCAGGCCCACCGCGAGCTGCCGGGCTTGGCCCCGGCGCAGCTGGATCCGCGCCAGCTGGCCGTGATGTCGCCCTGGATGCTGGTCAACCGGGCGGACGAGCAGGCCTTCCGGGCCACCTTCGATTCGGTTGACGCCTATCTGGATCACTGGTTTGCCGTGCTGCAGGCCGGGGTCAGCGACACCGCGCTGGGCAGCAGTACCCCGGCGCAGCGGGCCGAGCGTGATGCCGCCCACCGCGGGGTCATTTTCAATGCCGACGTGGACAAGGTCTGGCAGCAGATCACCCCGCTGATCGGCGCCGACATGGTCGAGCGCATCATCGCCCTGCTGCGCGATACGCGAGGGGAGGTGACGGCATGAGCAGACTGACCGCGGAGATTCTGATCGACGACATGAGCCCGGCCGAGCGGGAGCGGGCCGAGCGGGTGGAATCCGTCCTGCCGGCGCTGCGTCAAAACGCCGAGGCCATGGACCACGATGGATTCCTGAACCCCGAGAATGTGCGCATCCTCAGCGACGCCGGCCTGCTCGGTCTGGTCGTGCCGGAAGAGTATGGCGGTCTGGGTGGCGGCCTGCGCGACTGGGCGGCGGCCTCCTTTGCCATCGGCACGGTCTGCCCCTCCACCGGCCTGTGCTATTTCTTCCACAACACCTCGGCCTCGCGCGGGACATTGGCGCTGGCCGCGCTGGAAGCCGGCAAGTTCAATGCGGAAGAGGCGCCGGTGGTGCGTGCCTTCTCCGAGAAGCTGCTGCGCTTGATGGGTGCCGAAGGCCGCTGGATGGCCAATTTTGCCTCCGAGGACGTGAAGTCGGAGAAGGCGGCCATCACCATCCAGACCACGGCGAAGAAGGTGGATGGCGGCTGGCTGCTGAACGGGGCCAAGTCCTTCGGCTGCACCACCGGCATCGCCGACATGTACCTGGTGACGGCCAGCCTGGAGGGCATCGAGGATGCCAGCGGCCTGTGCAACTTCATCGTGCGGCGGGACGCCAAGGGCCAGCGCGGCCGGATCAAGTGGGACGCCCTGGGCATGCGCGGCACCGCCACCGAAGGGCTGGTGCTGGAAGACGTCTTCGTCGCGGACGACGATGCGCTGGCCATGCGTGGCGCCTTCGCGCGCAGTTGCGAGATGAGCCGCACCTCCTTTGTCGGCAATCAGGTGGCCGCCTCGATCATCTATCTGGGTGGCGCCTACGCCGCTTACGACGCGGCCATGCATCAGGTCACCAGCCGCAAGTTTGCCGACACCGGCAAGCCCATCGGTACCGGGCCCTTCCAGCAGCAGCTGATCGGCACCATGTACGCCGACCTGCATACCGCCTTGCTCTGGGCCCAGCGCCAGATCGCGCTGGAATCGAATCCCACGCCGCCGATTCCCAAGGAGGAGATCAATGCTTTCTGGCGCACGGCCAAGGGGCAGATCGCCGAATACTCCTTCAAGGTGGCGCAGAGCGCGCTGAAGATGATGGGGACCTCCGGCACCGGTTTTTCCATGCCGGCCTCGCGCGCCATCCGTGACCTGGCCATGGGCCTGGTGCAGGCCTTCCCCGCCGAGCGCGGTCGCCTGCAGACGGCGCAGTTTCTGGTCGAGGGCGCCGAGCAGCTCGGATTCGGGGTCGCCGGCAAATCGTGAGCCTGCGCAACTACATCGGCGGCGACTGGGTCGTTCCGGGCGAGCCCGTGGGCCAGCAGGTCTGCGACGCCAATACCGGCGAGCCTGTGTTCGAACAGGCCCGCAGCTCGGCCGACCAGCTGGACGCCGCCATCGCGCTGGCTGACGCGACTCATCGCGACAATGCCTGGCTGCGTCGCAGTCCAGCCGAGCGAGCAGCCGACTTGAGCCGGGTGGCCGACGAGATTCTCGCCCGCGGCGAGGCCATTGCCGTGGCCGACGCGCGCGCCACCGGGGTGATCATCAGCCTGACCCGCCAGCTGGTCCAGCTGTGTGCCGGCGCCTTTCGCCAGGCGGCCGAGCTGGCCGCCGATCCGCCATGTCCGGCGCCCAGAGAAGGGCCCTGTGGCCCGCTGGCCATCGAGCGCCTGCCGCTGGGTCCGGTCGCGGTGATAGCGCCCTGGAATGCACCGGCGGGCATCGCCTGCCACAAGACGGCCTCGGCGCTCGCGGCGGGCTGTCCGGTGCTGCTCAAGCCCTCCGAATGGGCGCCGGAGTCGGCCCAGCTGATCACCGAGGCGGTGGCGGCGGCAGGCCTGCCGCCCGGCATGCTGCAGTTGCTCCACGGTGACGGCCGGACCGGTGCGGCCCTGTGTGCCGACCCGCGGGTGCGGGCCGTTTCCTTCACTGGCGGCCTGGAAGCAGGGCGGGCGGTGGCCGCGGCCTGTGCCCATGGCATCAAACCGGCCCAGCTGGAGCTGGGTGGCAACAATCCGCTGCTGGTGCTGGACGATGGGAATATCGCGGCCGCGGCGGAGGGAGTGGTGCGCGCCCTGACCACCCTGAACGGACAGTGGTGCCGCGCGCTGGGTCGCTTGCTGGTGCACCGCAGCCTGCAGGATGAGCTGATCGAGGCGGTCAGCCAGCGCCTGGCGGGCCTGCGCATTGGCAGTTCGCTGGACCCCGACAGCCAGATGGGTCCGCTGGTGTCGCGGGGGCACCGTGCCCGGGTCCAGGCCCAGTTGCAGGCCCTGGCGGCGCAGGGGGGCACTCTGATCCAACCCACCGCTCTGCCGGACCTGGATGGCTGGTTCCTGCCGCCGACCCTGGTGACCGGTCTGCCGCCGGAGCAGACCCTGGAGGAAATCTTCGGCCCGGTCGCGGTGGTGCATGCCTTCGACAGCGACGAGGAAGCCATTGCCCTGGCCAATCAGACGCCCTTCGGTCTGGCCGCCTATGTCTTCGCCGAAGAGGACCGCGCCTGGCGGGTGGCCTCGCGCCTGCGCAGCGGCATGGTCAAGATCAATGCCGTGACCCTGTTCGGCCTGCACCCCGAGGCGCCGCGCGCCGCCTGGGGATTGTCCGGGCTGGGCGACGAGGGCAAGTTCGAAACCTACGAGTTCTTCCGTGGCAGCCGGGTGATCGGCGTGGGCGCACGATGATCCGCGGCCAGATTCTGATCGACGGCGCCTGGGAAGAGGCCGCCTCGGGTGAGCGCTTCGAGGTGCTCGCGCCCGCCAGCGAAACGGTGATCGGCAGCGCGCCGCGCGCGGCGGCGTCCGAGGTGAACCGGGCCGTGGCAGCCGCCCGGCGCGGCTTCCGGCAATGGTCCGCGCTGGCGCCGAAAGCGCGCGAGGGGGCGCTGTTGCGCGCGGCGGATCTTCTGGAGGCACGCGGCGAGGCGGAACTGCTGGATCTGCTGATCGACGAATCCGGCTCCACGATCACCAAGGCACGCGGCGAGATTGCCTACTCGGCCGATCTGCTGCGCACCGCTGCCGGCGAGGCCCGTCGGCTGTATGGCGACACCTTCCCGAACGACAGTCCCCAGCGTCTGTCCATGGTGTTCCGCGAGCCTTTGGGGGTCATCGCCGTGGTCTCGCCCTACAACGCGCCGCTGGCCCTGTTGACCAAGATGGCGGCCTTCCCGCTGGCGGCCGGCAATGCGCTGGTGATCAAGCCCTCGGAAGAGACGCCACTGATCGCGCTGGCCTTCGCCCGCCTGCTGCTCGAAGGCGGAGTGCCCCCGGCGGCGCTGAACCTGCTCACCGGCTACGGCGCGGAGTGCGGCGCGCCCCTGGTGGCGCATCCGGACATCGACGGTGTGGCGCTGACCGGCTCCACCGCCACCGGCCAGGCGATCGGCGCCCAGGCCATGCAGCGCATGTTGAAAGTGCAACTGGAACTGGGCGGCAAGAGCGCCCTGCTGGTGCTGCGCGATGTTGACGTGGAGCGGGCGGCCACCGTCGCCGCGGCCGGCATGTTCAGCCATGCCGGGCAGATCTGCATGGCCAACTCCCGCATCATCGTGGAAGCGCCCATCCACGACGCTTTTCTGCAGGCTTTCGCACGGGCCTGCGAAGCCCTGCCGCTGGGTGATCTGCGTGATCTGCAGACCGCTTACGGGCCCCTGATCAACCGGCGCGCGCTGGACAAGATCCGCCAGCATCAGGCGGCGGCGCTGGCGGCCGGCGCCCGCCTGCTGACCGGTGGCGAAGTGCACCAGGGGCTGACCTATGCGCCCACCGTGCTGCTGGACACGCCGCGGGACAATCCGGCTTGGCGCGAGGAATCCTTCGGGCCGCTGTGCTGCCTGCATCGCGCCGCGGATCTGGATGAGGCCATCGCCCTGGCCAATGACGCCGAATTCGGCCTGTCCGCCGCCGTGCTCACGCATGACTATCGCTGGGGCTTCCGGGCCGCGCGGGAAATCCGCAGCGGCGCCGTGCATGTGGGCATGCACAGCTTCCAGAGCAATGCGCTGGCGCCGATCGGCGGCCTCGGGCTCTCCGGTCTCGGTCGCTCGGGCGGGCGTTACAGCATCGAGGAGTTCACCGAGCTGAAGTGGGTGTCGCTGGAACTGGGCGAGGGCGCCCCGTGATCCGGCGGGGCTATCTCGACTTGCCCGGCGGGGGGCAGGTGCATTACCGCCATGGCGGGCGCATCGGTGCACCCAGTTTGGTACTGCTGCATCAGAGTCCCAGCAGTTCTGCGATGTACGAGCCGCTGATGCGGGAACTGGCCGAGGACTTCGAAATCTGGGCGCCGGATACGCCAGGCTTCGGCGGCTCGGACCCGCTACCGGGCCGCTTCAGCATTGCTGCCGCCGCGCAGCTGCTGGCCGAGGCCATGAGCCTGCGCCTGCCCGGGCCCTGCTACTGGTTTGGTCATCACACCGGGGCGGCGCTGGCCCTGCAGCTGGCGCATGCCCGGCCACAGCAGGTGGCGGCGCTGGCCCTGTCCGGCCCCTGTCTGCTGGACGAGGCCCTACGCGAAAAACTGCCGCAGATCGCGGCGCCCATCCCGCTGGTGCAGGACGGCGCCCATCTGGCGCAGCTGTGGGCCCGCATGCAGGCCAAGGATGCGGCCGCGGGGGCTGCCATCTGGCAACGCGAGACCCTGATCGCGGCGGCGGCCGGGGCGACCTATCCCGCCGCCTACCAGGCCGTAGTTGAGGTGGACACCGCCACGCAGCTGCGCGGTCTGGACTGCCCGACCCTGGTTTTTGCCGGAACCGAAGACCCGCTGTACCCGCAGCTGGATGCGGCCTATGCCCTGCTGCGTCGGGGGCGGCGGGCCGAAATCAGCGGCGCGCGCAGCTATGTCTGCGAGCGGCAGCCGGCCCAGGTCGCTGCGCTGCTGCGCGAATTTTTCGGAGGCTCTGATGGCAGATCTTGAGCGACAGAGCCTCGGACTGGGGGTGCGCCCGGCGCTGATCCTGGTCGACATGATCCGCGGCTTCACCGACCCGGCCTGCGCGCTGGGCAGCGAATGCCCGGGCGTGGTCGCGGCGAATGCGCGCCTGCTCGAGGCCTTCCGGGCCCGCGGCCTGCCGGTGTTCTTCACCACCGTGGTCTATCGCGATGCCAGCCAGGCTCGGGTCTTCCGCCAGCGCATCGGCGCGCTGAATCTGTTGCGTCCGGATTCGCCCTGGATCGAGGTCGATCCGGCGCTGCGCCCGCAGGCGGGCGAGGCGCTGATCGAGAAGCAATGGGCCAGCGCCTTCTTCCGCACCGGGCTGGCCGAACGGCTGCAGGCAGCGGCGGCCGATTCCCTGGTCGTGACCGGTCTCACCACCTCGGGTTGCGTGCGCGCCACGGTGGTGGATGGCCTGCAGCACGACTATCCGGTGGTGGTGCCGCGTGAGGCGGTGGGTGACCGCAACGCGCAGGCCAATGCCGCCAACCTGCACGACATGCATGCCAAATATGCCGATGTGCAAGGCCTGGACGAGGTGCTCCAGGCCGTGAACCCCATGGAAACCCGCTAGAATGAGCCGACAAGTCGAATCCGCGCGAGCCGCCCGCAGAGCAGCCGTGCCGCCAGGGAGTGGGAAAGCCTATATGGCCTCAATGCAGGAACTGTTCAGCAGCCGCGAGATGAAGGCCTTGCAGGACGAGGCGCCGACGCCGCTGTATTTCCAGCTGTTCACCTTGCTCAAGAATCGCATCCTCAATGGCTCGATCCCGCACGGGGAACAGATGCCGACCGAGGAGGAGCTGGCCAAGGGCTTCAATGTGTCGCGCATCACCGCCAAGCGGGCGCTGGATGATCTGGCCGCCGCCGAACTGGTGGAGCGCCGCCGCGGCAAGGGCACCTTCGTGACCTATGCCGCCGCCCGCGAATCGGTGCATGCGCCGCTGCTCGGCGAACTGGAACAGCTGCACAATCTGGCCCGCAAGACCCACGTCCGGGTGCTGGACGTCGGCCAGCAGATTCCGCCGGGTGACGTGGCGGCGGAAATGGGCCTGGAGCGCGGCGAACTGGCCTGGCATTGCTCACGCATCCGCCTGACCGAGGACGATCTGCCCTACGGCCACCTGATCAGCTGGACTACCGGCATCAGCAAGGGCTACACCAAACGCGAGCTGGAACGCCGCGTGCGACTGGATATCCTCAAGGACAACGGCATCGAGATCCACAAGATCGAACAGACGATCAGCGCGGTGCCGGCGCAGGAATTCTTCGCCCATGCGCTGAATCTCGATGTCGGCGCGCCCACCCTGCTGATGGTCCGCCGCATCTATGATCGCCAGGGCAATCTGGTGGACATCCTCTACTGCCACCACAATCCCCGCCGCTTCCAGTTCCGTCTGGAACTGGATGCCGAGGACTACGCGCCGGCCGCGTCCGGCTGAGTGGCGGGTCGGAAGCCCTTGGGCAGCCCGGCGTCCGGCGTGAATCCGTAGAGTTCGACCTCCGCCGGCAGCGCCGCGCGCAGGTCGCCGCGCACCGCCAGCAGGGCCGGCAGATCGATGCCGGTGCGCAGGCCCATTGCCTCAAGCATGAAGACCAGATCCTCGGTCACGATATTGCCTGAGGCGCCAGGGGCAAAGGGGCAACCGCCGATGCCTCCCAGCGAGGCGTCCACCGTGTGCAGGCCGATCTCCACCGCCGCCAGGGCGCAGGCCAGGCCCTGGCCGCGGGTGTTGTGCAGGTGGATGCCGGTGAGCCGTTCGGCGCCGAACTGTTCCCAGATGGCCCGGGTCAGCGTCCGCACGCTGCGCGGATCGGCATAGCCGGTGGTGTCGGACAGCCCGACTTCATCGCAGCCGGCCTGCAGCAGCCGCTCGGCCGCCACCAGCACCTGATCCGGCGTGATCCGGCCTTCCAGGGTACAGCCGAAGGCGGTGGACAGGCCCCCCTCGAGAACGGGGCGGCTGTCGGTGGGCAGGGCGCGGATGCGCTCGGCGATGCGCGCCACTTCCTCATACATCTGGGCGTGACTGCGGCGCACGTTTTTCAGGCTGTGAGTCTCCGATACCGACAGCGGAATGGTGATCTTGTGCGCGCCGGCGGCGATGGCATCCTCGGCGCCGCGCAGATTGGGCACCAGCACGGCGACGGTCAGGCCGGGGATGCCACGCGCGAAGCGCACCAGTTCCGCGGTATCGGCGAGCTGCGGGAGCAGTCGCGCCGGCACGAAGGATCCCACCTCGATCTCGCGCACGCCGGCGGCGGCTTCCGCCGCGATCCAGGCCTTCTTGGCGGCGGTGGGCAGCACCGGCTGGATGCTCTGCAGTCCGTCCCGGGGGCCGACCTCGCTGATCAGAATGTCGATGTCACGCATGGGCTGCCTGGTGTTCTGGCCATCAAATGACCTAATGATATAACATATAGCCAAAATAGTTGGCGAGAATGCGTGTGACGGAACAAGCTGGCGAGCTGCCCCTGGCAGGAATCCGGGTGGTCGAGTTCACCCACATGGTGATGGGGCCGGTGGTCGGTCTGGTGCTGGCCGACCTGGGCGCCGAGGTGGTCAAGGTGGAACCGCCCGGCGGCGACAAGACCCGCCGTCTGCCGGGTTCCGGCGCCGGCTACTTCCCCATGTACAACCGCAACAAGCGCAGCATCTGCCTGGATACCAAATCGGAAGCCGGGCGGGACAGAGCCCTGCGCCTGTGCCGCGCCGCCGACATCGTGATCGAGAACTTCCGGCCGGGCGCGATGGAGCGGTTGGGCCTGGGCTACGAGGCCCTGTCGGCCGACAATCCCGGGCTGATCTACTGCTCCCTCAAGGGCTTCCTCCCCGGGCCCTACGAGCATCGCACGGCGCTGGATGAACTGACCCAGATGATGGGCGGGCTGGCCTACATGACCGGTCTGCCGGGCAAGCCGATGCGCGCGGGGGCCTCGGTGGTCGATGTCACCGGCGGCATGTTCGGGGTGATCGCGATCCTGGCGGCGCTGGAGCAGCGGCGGCGCAGCGGGCGGGGGCAGCGGGTGCAGAGCGCCCTGTTCGAGACCACCGCCTTCCTGGTCGGGCAGCACATGGCCCAGCATGCGGTCAGCGGCCAGCCGTTGCAGCCCATGAGCGTGCGCACCTCGGCCTGGGCGGTCTATGACATCTTCGAGACCGCTGACGACGAACAGGTTTTCGTCGCAGTGGTCAGCGACACCCAGTGGCGCGCCTTCTGCGAGGCCTTCGGCTGGCAGGACTGGGCGCGTGATCCGGCCCTGGCCGGCAATGGTGACCGGGTGGCCCGGCGCGACGCCTTCATGCCCGTGGTGCGGGCACATTTCGCGCAGCTGGCGGCGCAGGAACTGATGGCGCGGATCGAGGCCATCGGCCTGCCTTTTGCGCCCATCGCCTCGCCCGAAGACCTGTTTGACGACCCTCAGCTCAACAATGGCGGGCTGCTGGAGGTGAGCCTGCCGGAGGGTGGCAAGGCGCGCCTGCCGGGACTGCCACTGGCCTTCGACAATGCGCGGGTCGGCCTGCGCCAGGACCTGCCGGCCGTCGGCGAGGCCGATGACAGTCTGCTCGAAGCCTGGGAATCAGCTGGCCGATCCTAGCGCGGGGCCGGCTGTTCCACCCAGATCAGCTCATCCACGGGAAAATCCAGGGCGCGGGCGCTGTCGACGAAGTGCTGCTTCTGTTCGGCGCTGAGCACCGGAGAGCGCGCGAGCAGCCACAGGTAGTCCTTCGAATAGCCAGCGACATAGGCCCATTGATAGTCCGGGTCCAGATCGAACA
>JBFKIN010000022.1:0-16930 GCA_041632255.1 Oceanococcus sp.
AGGCTGCAACCGCTCCGCGAGGGCGAATCCCGCCTGCCGGCGCAGTCCCTGCAGGTGGTGGCGCTCTTCGACATGGGTGATTTCATGGGCCAGCACACCGGCCAGCTCGCTTTCGTTGCGCAATTCCAGCAGCAGCCCGCGGGTGACGAAGACATAGCCGCCGGGCGCTGCGAAGGCGCCGACATGCGGGGTATCCAGGATGCCGAAGCGCCAGTCCAGTTCAGGGCGGCTGCCGTGTGAGGCGATCCATCGGCCAACCAGATTGACGTATCGCTGCGCGTCGCGGTCCGCCAGCAGCGGCGCCGCGCCCAGCAGGGTGGCGGCAGCCTGTTCCCCGATCAGCCGCTCTTCTTCTTCGTCGGGGCCGAGCAGGGCGGTTTTCGCCTCCCTTGCCGTGCCGGCAGCCTGACGATACAGATCGCCGGCCCCGATCTGGTTCATCGTCTCTTCCATCACCGCGCAGCCGCCCAGCAGGAGACTGGGTAACAGGATCGAAAGGGCTCTCATGACTCCGGCCTCAGGCCATGGCGGCGGGCGTGTGCCGCTGCGTTGCTGCCGCTGACCGCATACTGCTCCAGTTGATCCAGCGCCGCGTGATTCGGTGCGGCTTCCGCCAGCGCCTTCTTGTCCAGGCCCCGGATGCCGGTGGTGGCCTGCGTGTTCCGCGCGCCGCTGCGGCCCGTCTGGGCAAAGCGCAGGGACTGACCGATGCCGGATTCGCCAGCACCGCTGCCGTGCTCATCGAGTTTTACGCTGGCCAGGCGAAGCCAGCCACTGAGCGTGCCCGCTTTGACCTGGTACCAGCCGCCCTGACGTTCGAGCAGGCGCACGGCCGCGCCGCGCGGCAGTTCGGCGAGCGTGCCGGCATCGCTGAAGGGTTCGGACTGCAGCGGGGCGGGCCGGATGACGGTGCCGGAATCGGCCAGGCCCGCCAGGGGCAGCGCGATCAGCAGGACCAGCAAGGACAGACGTAGTCGCATCACAACCCCCGTGAACGTGGCTCAAACAGGAGAACTTCAGCCTGACGACCCTTGACCTTGTACCGCCCGCGCTCGATGAAGTCAAAGGCCTCCCCACTGGCCGCCCGGGTCTCTTCGGAGACCAGCACCCGGGCCACCCCCTTGGTCAGCCCCTCGATCCGGCTGGCGAGGTTCACCGCATCGCCGATGGCGGTGTAGTCCAGCCGGTGGTCGGCGCCGATGAAGCCCACCACCGCGTCTCCCGTGTGCAGGCCGATACCGATGTCGAAGTCGGCGCCCAGCACGCCCAGTTCGCCGCGCATCTGATCGACCACCGCGGACATTTCCAGGGCCGCTGCGATGGCATGGCTGGCCTGCTCCTCATCCGGCAGGGGTGCCCCCCAGAAGGCCATGATCGCGTCGCCGATAAACTTGTCGACGGTGCCGCCGTGACGAAAGATGACATCGACCTGGCGGGAAAAATAGCGATTCAGCAGCTCGACGATCTGCTCCGGGGCATGGGACTCCGACAGGGTGGTGAAGCCCCGAATGTCGGAGAACAGCAGGGTGATGCGCCGGCGCGCGCCGCCCAGGCTGCGCGCCGCGGACTCGTCGTCGACCAGCTGGCCGACCACGCGGGGATCGACGAAGCGGCCGAACAGGCCCACGGCGTGCGCCCGGCGACGTCTTTCACGGAGGTAGCCCTGTACCGACAGTGCGACGTAGTACAGCCAGGCCAGCAGCAGCGGCGAGGCCAGCGGCATGACCCAGCGCCCGCTCAGCGCCAGCTGGCCGGCGAGCAAGGCGGCGCCGCTGGCGACCAGCAACCCCGCTGCCATCATCACGGGCCCCAGGCCGCGCAGCGAGGCGCCGTACAGCAGCGCCAGCAAGAGCAGGCAGAGCAGGGCAGGCCAAGGGGGTGGCACGCGGCGCAGGCCGTCACCGGCCTTCAGGGTTTCGATGGCGGCGGCGAGCATGTCGCTGCCGGGGTGCAGCGGTGACAGCGGCGACTGACGCAGGTCGTGCAACCCGGCTGCGGTCGCTCCGATCACGGCGATCCGGCCCCGAAAGGCCTCGGCCGGCAGCATCGGGTTGCGGCGGCTGGCGTCCGCATGCAGATCGGCGAAGGAATGGCGCTGGCGGGCATCGGTGTGGCCACGCCAGTGGATCATCACGCTGTGCGCATCGGGCAGGGGCCAGCCCAGATCCAGGGCCAGGCGGGCCGGCAGCGAGGGGATGCGCCAGCCCGCGATCTCCTGGTACAGCGGATAGCGCCGCCCGACGCCGTCCTCGTCCGCCAGGAAATTGATGCTGCCGATGCGCCCGGTCAGCGCCAGCGGGCGCAGCGGCAGCACCAGGGCGGCGCGGGCATCGGCTTCGGCTGTCGCCGTGCGCTGGAAACCCAGCGCCGGGCCCAGGCTGTCCAGGGGCAGGCCCCGGGTCGGCGAATCCAGGACCATCAGCGGAAAATACACCGGCACCGGGCCGCTGGCGACTTCGATCAGGTGGGCGTCGCCATGCGGGCGTTCCAGGTCGGGGTCGCTGAACAGCACGTCGAACACCACGGCGCGGGCTCCCTGGCGCAGCAGGTAGTCGGCCACCTCGGCATGGGCGGAGCGGGACCAGGGAAAGCGGCCGAAGTCCTCTGCCAGTGCGTCCAGGCTGTGCTCGTCGATGGCGACCAGGATCACTTCCGGATCAGGACTGCGGTCCAGGGCGTGCCGGGCCAGCTGGCGATCGGACAATCTCAGATCCAGCGGTTGCAGCAGCCGAAGCAGGCCGAATTCCAGCAAGGCCAGCAGCACGAAGCTCGCGAACAGAGCCGGGCGCCGGCGCATGTTCACGCGGCGGGCTCAGCCACCACGCACGCCGGCTTCGAGATAATCGAAGAACAGGCGGGTCAGCTCGGTCGCCCGCGCCGGCTCGGCCAGCTTCAGCGGGCCGAAGGGCGAGCGTCGCATGTAGCTGCGGTCGGCTAGGCCATGGAACACGTTGTTCATGTTCAGGATCAGGCGAAACTGCAGTTGCTCCGCGGGCACCGCGGGCATCAGCGGCTGCAGGCGCTCGTAGGCCAGGTTCAGACTGTCGTGGTGCAGCCGGGCGGACAACTCCTGCCCCTGCGGGCCAAAGTCCCAGCCCAGTCGGGCCATGAATCGAATGGCATCGGGGCCGAGTCCAGGTTCCACCAGCATATCCAGGATCGGCCCGAATACCGCCTCGATGACGTCGCGCACGCTGTAGTCCGGCGGCAGCGCCTGCAGGCGCTCGAGGCTGCGGGGTTCCAGCCACTCACGCAGCATCTGCGCGATGGCCTCGATCAGCTGTTCGCGACTGCCGAAATGATAGTGCAGGGCCGAGGGATTGTTGCCGCCTGCCGCCTGCACGATCTGGCGCAGGGACACGCCCTTGAGGCCGTCGCGGGCCAGCAGCTTGAGCGCTTCGCTCATCAGCCGGGCTCGGGTGGCGTTGGTGCTGGCGTTGTCCGCAATCGCGGCGTCGTTCATCGGTGGGGCAATCTTGCAGTGGAATGGGAACGACTATAGGAATTGCCCGGCGCTGGACGCAAGCACGGCCCGGCCATCTGCAATCAAGACCGAATGGACAGCGTTTCCAGGCCAGGTCAACAGTGTCCGCTGAGCGTTGCGATGCCTGCGGGGTAAATTGTCTCGAGCTGCGGCTGCGCTCCCCGGATTCGTGGCAACAGACCAGGGCAAAAGCGCTTCAGTGGCCCGGATCCAGTCCGGCCAGCACCTGACGGGCGTAGTCCAGAGCCTCGTCTTCCGAAGCAAAGAAGCGGGGTTCCGTCAGCCCCGTGAGGGAGTCCTGAACCTGATAGCGCACGGGGGCGTTGGGCCCGGCCACGTAGACCTGCCCCGCGCTGCCATGGTCGGTCGACCAGGCGACGAAGTCACGCATGATGGCATTGACTTCGGGGGTGCCCAGATTCCAGTTCAGCATGTTGACCACGCGGAACCAGGGCCGGCCATCCAGTTCGGCGATCGCGGCTTTGAGGTCGGCGACGAACTGGCGTGCTTCCTCGGCATTCCATTCCTCGTGAATCCGGCAGATCAGGACCTGGCCCTGTCTTTCGATGTCGTGTCGTCCGTGTGCTTGCATGGTGATCCGGCTGCCCGCGCGGCAGGCGGGGCGTCATTGAAACAGGGGGAGGGGGGCGGCGCAAGCGGAAGACCTGGGCCGCTGTGCCGGGCTCAGGGCAGGGGCCGTTTCGCCAGGCCGCCGTGCCCGGGCCGCTGGCTCAGGGGCGAAGAACCAGCTTGCCGATGTGTTCTCCGGCTTCCATGCGTTGATGGGCCTGGGTCGCCTCGGCCAGCGGCCAGACCCCGTCGATGACCGGGCGCAGGCTGCCGTCTTCGATCAGCGGCCAGACCCGCTCGCGCAGGGCCGTGGCCAGCTGCGCCTTGTAGACCAGACTGCGCGGCCGCAGGGTGGAACCGGTGAGCTGCAGCCGGCGCAACAGGATCTGGGCCAGTGGCAGCTCGGCGCGCGCGCCGCCAAGCAGGCCGATGATGACAAGGCGGCCATCGTCGGCCAGGCAACGGATATTCCGTTCCAGGTAGTCACCACCCACCATGTCCAGAATCACGTCGACCCCGCGACCGTCGCGCAGGCGCCCGATTTCCGCGACGAAGTCCTGCTCCCGGTGGTGGATGGCTGCCGTGGCGCCCAGCTCGCGACAGGCCTGCACCTTGGCTTCGCTGCCGGCGGTGGTGTACACCGGGTGGCCCAGCGCCCGGGCCAGCTGGATTGCGGTGGTGCCGATGCCGCTGCTGCCCCCGTGCACCAGCAGGGATTCGCCCGGCTGCAGCGCGCCGCGCTCGAACACATTGCTCCAGACCGTGAAGCAGGTCTCGGGCAGGGCGGCGGCTTCGATGTCGCTGAGGCCCGCGGGGACGGGCAGGCAGTGCGTGGCCGGCACGCAGCAGAACTCGGCGTAGCCGCCGCCGGGCGCCAGGGCGCAGACACGCTCGCCCATGGTGAATGAGGTGTCGGCGAGATCGCCACCCACGATGCGGCCGGCGACTTCCAGGCCGGGCAGGTCGCTGGCCTCGGCAGGCGCGCGATACAGGCCGGCGCGCTGCAGCAGATCGGGGCGGTTGATGCCCGCCGCGCTGACCTCGATCAGCAGTTCGCCCGGGCCCGGCTGGGGCTGTGGGCGCTCACACAGGCGCAGGACTTCCGGCCCGCCTGGCGCGCTGATCTCGATCGCGCGCATGCCTCAGGCGGCCGGTTCGACGACGGGCTGCGGGGCGCTGCGGCCCTCGCTGCGCCACAGCCACAGGGCGGCGCCGGCCATGATCAGGGCAAGCAGGCCGTAGGCCACGAAGGGACCCGGCTCGCGCCAGCCATCGAACAGCCAGCCGCCGGCCACGCTGGCGACCAGGATGCCGATCGCGCCGGACAGGTTGAAAGTGCCGATGATCGCGCCCCGGTTGTGTTCCGGGCTCTGTTGCGCGATCAGCACGCCGCTGGTGATGATGCAGCCGACCTCGCCTAGGCCGATGAAGATGGCACAGAAGATCATCAGGCCGCCGAAGGGGTCGTGCACGAAGAAGGTCGAGCCGTAGCCGATGCCGGAGACGGTGAGCGCCAGGGCCAGGGCTTTCACCCGGTCCAGCCTGTCGGCCAGGATGCCGAACACCGGCGCGCCCAGCAGGGCCATGCCCTGGGCCATGCCGACCAGGGCGCCGGCCTTGGCCAGGGCCGCGGCGCGGTCCATGCCCAGTTCCATGCTGCCGTAGTTGGCGCCCCACAGAGCCAGAAATGTGCCGACGATGGCCAGATTGCCGCGGGCGATGAAAGAGGCGCCATAGGCCAGCGCAATGCGCTTGTCCCGTGCCGCGCTGAAGCCGGCCTTGGCCAGTTCCAGAAAGCTTTGTTGGCTTTCCTCGGCTGCGCGCGGGCGGCCTTTCTTCAGGCCCAGAGCCATCATGATGCCGAACACCGCGGCCATTCCGGCGACCAGCCAGTAGGTCTGGTGCCCCGCCGCCTGGGCATCCGCGCCACCCTGCTGGAAGATCGCGGGCAGGCGCAGCAGCAGGAACACCGCGACCACCGCGCCCAGACCGTTCATCACGCCCTGGAAGCCGGCCGCCTTGCCGCGCGATTCATCCGCGATGTAATCGGCCAGCAGGGTGACCAGCATGACGATCACGGTGCCGATGCCCAGGGCGTAGATGCAGCGGTAGATCAGCAGTTCGGTGACGGTGCCGGCCTGGGGCTGCAGGGCGATGCCCACGGCCATAAGCAGGAAACCGGCGACGGTCAGCGGCTTGCGCCCGGTCTTGTCCGACACCGGGCCGACCACGGCCACGACCAGGATGATCACGATCTCCTGCCAGAAGTTGAGCATGCCGCTGATGCGACCGTGTCGCTCTTCGGGCAGATGCAGGAATTCGGTCAGCAGATAGGCCTGCATCTGCGGCACGAAGGAGGCCAGCATGATCATCGCGAAGCTGGCGATGAGGAAGTGGGTGACATACAGGCGGCGGATATCCGGCTGCAGGTTCAGGCCGAGAAAACGCGTGGCGGGTGTGCTCATGGGTTGGGTCTCAAGATCGCGTGCGGGCGCGAGGGATCAGGCGGGAAACAGGGCGGGCAGGGCGGCGCGCAGGCCGCTGTCCAGCTCGTCGATCACGCGGGCGGCGGCGGGCACCGTGCTCACGCGGCTCCACCAGGCGCTGGTCTGCGGCAGCCCGGCCAGGCAGTCGGCGGTGCCGAAGTAGCGGCTGAGAATCTGCGCGTACCAGACAATGGGCACGAGTGCGGCGTCGCCCAGATCCAGCTCGCCGCCGGCCGGCTTGCGCGCCCACTGCTGCTCCAGCACCGTCAGCTGCTGGGCCAGGCCGGCCTTCGCCTCGGCGATACCGGCCTTATCCACCCCGCCGCGCAGCGCCTTGAACAGCGGAAACATGGCGGTGGCCAGGTAGAGGTCGGCGAAGCGGCAGAGCTCGCTCAACCGCGCGCGGCCCAGCGGATCGGACGGCTGCATGGGCGGTTCAGGGTGGCAGGCTTCCAGGTATTCCATGATGGCCCAGGATTCGGCCAGGGCCTCGCCACCCAGATCCAGCACAGGAATCCGGCCACCCGGATTACGCGCCAGCACCTCGGCCGAGCGCATGCCGCCCGGTGGCGGCACGATCTCCACCGGCAGGTTCTTGTGATAGATCTGCACCCGGCAGCGCGAGGCGTAGGGCGAGATGGCGATGCTGTAGAGCTGCATGGGAAGGTTCCGTTCAGACGGCAATAAGGTGCAGGCCCAGGGCGGCATTCAGCACCAGCCCCAGCCAGATCAGATAAACAGCGGGACGGCAACGGCCCAGCGAGCGGCTCAGGGTGGCTTCCACCTCGGGGGTGGAGCCGCTGCCCATCAGCTGCCCGAAGGCGGCGACAAAGGGCTTGAGCTGAATCCGGATGTAGATGCCGCAGGCCACCAGCGCCGCGAACACGATCAGCTTGAGGCTGAGCCAGTCCGCGTGGATCGGGGCCTGGCCGATGAGCGCCAGCGCGCTGACGCCCAGCAGGCCCAGCACCACGGCCACGCGGAACCACAGATCGATCTGCGCCAGCCGCGCCTTGGCCGCCAGGTTGCTGGTGAAGTAGAGGTAGTTCACGTTGCCGAACCAGGCCAGGGCGATCAGCCAGACCAGGGCTTCCAGCCAGCCCGGCGCGCCGATCAGGCCCATGCGGGCGGACAGCGAATAACCCAGGGCGAAGATCAGCGGCATCGCCAGCTTGGGGCCCTGATCGCAGCCCAGCATGATCTTCAGTGCGATGCCGCGCTGGGCCGGGCTCAGTTTCGGATCGACCACGAAGCGGCTGGAGAAGAAGGTGCCCAGGTCGCCGCCCAGCCAGTAGACGAAGGCCAGGATGTGCAGCAGCTTGAGGCTGAGAATGGTGGTCATGCAGGAGCTTCCGGAAGCAGGGTGCGGAGATCGGTGAGATGGCCGGTGACGGCAGCCGCCGCGGCCATGGGCGGGCTGAGCAGGTGGGTGCGCCCGCCGTGGCCCTGGCGGTTGTCGTTGAGCAGGAGCTGTTCGATGCCATGGCGGCGACAGTTCGCATCCAGGGTTTCCACCTGCAGGCGGGCGATGGGATCGCTGAAACCGTCAATCCCGCGCGCGCGCGCGGTGGTCGGCACCTGATGATCCACCACCGCGAACAGGCTGCCGCCCCGCCACAGCCCGCGCCCGGAGGCGGCCAGCGCCTCAAAGGCCTGGGCCGAGGTGACCTCGTGCGGGATCACCCGGTCGATGGACAGCAGGCTGCTGCCGTCGCCCTGCGGGTCGACGCAGTGCGCCTCCCACAGCTTGTCGTACAGCGTGCGAGGCGCGCGCATCGCGTCAGGCCGCGAAGCGCTGCGTGTTGCGGGCCAGCCAGGCCTTGGCCCGCCCGCCGGTGCAGCTGCCGGTCAGCTCGCCGGCGAGCTCGCCAGCTTTGATCAGCTTGCCGATGTCGATGCCGGTCTCAAAGCCCATCAGGCTCAGCATCATCACCAGATCCTCGGTGGCGATATTGCCGGTGGCGCCGGGCGCGAAGGGGCAGCCACCCAGGCCGCCCACCGAGGCGTCGAAACGCCGGATGCCCGCGTCCAGGGCGGCGAAGGCATTGGCCAGGCCCATGGCCCGGGTGTCGTGGAAATGGCAGATCAGGCGTTCGCTGCCGACCTCAATCGCCAGGCGTTGCATCAGGCTGCGCACCTGGGCCGGGTGGGCAGCGCCGATGGTGTCGGCGATCAGCAGTTCGCTGGCGCCGGCCTCGATCAGCTGACCGGCGAGGCGGCTGACCACATCGGGCGACATGGCCCCCTCGAATGGGCATTCCCAGGACGTCGCAATGCTCACCTGCACCCGCAGCCCGTCGCTGCGGCCCTGGGCGAGCACGTCACGGGCCACGTCCAGCGCAGCGGCCGTGCTCATGTTGATGTTGCGCAGGTTCATCGTGTCGCTGGCGGCGACCACCAGGCCCATGGTGCGGATGCCGGCATCGCGGGCCCGTTCATAGCCCTTTCGGTTCGGGATCAGCGCGCTGAATTCCGCGTCGATATCCGGCAGGGCGGCGGCGATCTCCTCGGTGCCCGCCATGGCCGGCACAGCCTTGGGGGACACGAAGGCGCCGATCTCGATGTGGCGGAGGCCGGCATCCAGCAGGGCCTGGATGAGTTGCAGGCGCTGCGCGGGGCTCAGGATTCTGGCCTGATTCTGCAGGCCGTCACGCGGGCCCACGTCGTTGATGATGACTGTTTCAGCCATGACTGCTTCCTTTAGCTCTTGGCGCTGATGTGCCCATCCTAAGCGGTTGCGCGCCGGCTGATGCCCGGCGGGACGCCGCTGCGCCGCTGCGCGGTACCCTGCGGATGTCACAGCTTGGTGGGGTCGGTCCGAAGCGACATCCATGTCGCTGCGGACCTCGTTTCGCCGTCCAGGCGAAACGCCCCCAATCGCCGCGCCATCCTCCGGTGCAGCGCCTGATTGTCCCGCCGGGCATCAGCCGGCGCTTCGACTCGCCCAGCGCTGTGTCCATATTCCGGCCCTGGGATGCCTAGGCAATCGTTTGGGTCGCCCGCAACTCGGCGATCCGCTGCGGGCTGAGCTTCAGCAGCTGGCTGAGCACCTCGTCCGTGTGCTGGCCCTTGAGCGGTGGCGAGCTGAAGCTGTCCTCGTTGCTGCGCGACAGCTTGATCGGATTGCCGGGCACCTGGGTGGTCTGGCCGTTGGGGTGGCTGATGTCCACCACCATCTTCCGATGTCGCACCTGCGGGTCGTTCAGGGCCTGGCTGAAGCGGTTGATCGGCGCGCAGGGGATGCGCTGGGCTTCCAGCTGCGCCAGCCAGTAAGCCTGGGTGTTGGTGGCGAAGATCTCGTTCAGCTTGCCGTCGATGAAGGCCTTGTCGGCCAGCCGCTGCGGCTGGGTGTCGTATTTCGGGTCCTCAAACTCCGGCACCTTCACCACTGTCTTCAGGTTCTGCCAGAAGTTGTCCGTGATCACCGCGATGATGATGTGGCCGTCGCTGACCCGGTAGCTGTTGTAGGGCACATGCACGAAGTGGGAGTTGCCGATCGGGTGCGGGTCCTCACCGGAGAGGAAATACATGGTCGCCATGTAGTTCAGCAGCGAGATCTGGCAATCCACCATGGAGATGTCCACGTCCTGTCCGTGACCGGAGCGCTCGCGCTCCAGCAGGGCCGCCTGTATGCCCATCACGGCGAACATGCCGCCGCCCAGGTCGCCGATCGGGATGCCGGCGCGCACCGGATTGTCCGGGTCGGTGCCGGTAATCGACATGCCGCCGCCCACCGCCTGCGCGACCTGATCGAAGGCCGGGCGCTGGTAGTTGGGCCCATCGGAGCCGAAGCCGGTGATGGAGCAGGTGATGATGCGCGGGTTGTGGGCCGCAAGGCTGGCGTAGTCGATACCCAGGCGCTCGGGCACGCCGGCGCCGAAGTTGTTGATGACCACGTCGCACTCGGCCACCAGTTCATGGAACAGCGCCTTGCCCTCGTCGGATTTCAGGTCGATGCAGACGCTGCGCTTGTTGCGGTTCAGGGTCAGGAAGTAGGCCCCCATGCCGTCGATGGAGTTCTTCGGATCCTTCGCCAGCAGCTTGCGCGTGCCTTCACCGGCCGGTGGTTCGACCTTGATCACGTCCGCGCCGAGATCGGCCAGGATCATCGCGCCGTAGGGGCCGGACAGCATGTGGGTCAGATCGATGATCCGGATGCCCTGCAACGGCTTGTTCATTGTCCGCCTTCCACATAGTGGGCCTGCAGCACATCCTCGCCCGGCTCCCATTCGAGCAGGCCGAAGGTGTTGTACTGCTCCTTCTGCGACTTCTTGAACTGCCAGTAGCAGACCAGACTGAAGTCGTCGTCGATCAGGGTTTCCCGCGAATCCAGGGTGGCGGCTTCGCCGAAGAAATGATTGCGCGCGTAGCAGTAGCGACCGAAGGACATGCCGTTGCCGTAGGCATCCGGCCCATGAAACTGATGATGGTTGGCGTTGCGCGAACGCAGGAAGGAGAAGCGGCGATTCACCACGCCCTCCACCTGCACATCCAGCTTCGCGCGTACCAGATCCACCGGGGTGTAGGCGATGGTGACCTGATTCACGCCCAGGTATTCCTGCGCGTCGTTGTAGACCTGCATCTCGCCGCGCCAGGTGCCGGCATGCTTCACCGGCAGGATGAACGGCTTCTTGGCCTTGGCCCGCTCGCCTTCCAGATGCGCTTCGATGCGCTGCAAGGTCGCTGGCTCGTGATCACGGGTGTTGATGTACAGGCCATTGAATACGGCGACCAGGCAGTTGCCCTCGAACAACTGCGAGGAATACACCTGCATGCCGCGCTCCGGCACGATGTGATTGACCGTGCGCAGCTGCACGTTCCAGCCCGGGCTGAAGTACTCGGAATCCACCAGCGGGCCGAAGGGGCGGCCGCTGCCGATGAAGTCCGGGCCGGTGTAGACGCGGTCCTTGTCGGAATCGATCACCCCGAAGGCGAACTCCGGAATCTGGAAGCGGCTGGTGAACACATCCGCCCCGTCGAAGTTCGTGTGCATGTAGTAGGTCGTGCGGCCGTTCTCGAACTTCGATTCGCGGGAAACGCGATTGAACGCCACCTGGCTGCCGTCCGGCTTGAACAGGGCCGGCATGCCATGCCATTCGCCGGTGATCAGTTGCTGCCAGTTGCTGGGTTCGGTTGTGCTCATCGCGCGGTCCGGGGGCGGAGAAATGATATAAAACTATATCAATAAGCTTTGCGCGTGTCAGCCCTGGTGCGAACGGCGCGTTTCGCGGGCGCCAGCGGACAAGCCCGGTCCGCGCTCAGGCGCGCTCCGCAACCCCCAGCTCCTTCGCCATGCCGGAAAAGATGCGCTCCATGCCCTCCACCAGCTGTTCCGCCGGCTGACGGAAATCGGTGGCGATCCAGCCCTGGCAGAGGTGGATGATGGCGCCGATCGCCGCTTTGGCCATCACGCGCAGGCAGGCATCCGACGGGCTCTGCTGCCTCAGGAAGGGCTTGGTGAACCCGACCAGCATGCTGACGAACTCGTCATAGCGCTCGCCATAGACGCTGCCGATCTGTCCCCGCACGGCGATGGCTTCCAGCATGATCAGGCGCGCCTCGTCCGGGTGCGCGGCGACCCACTCGAAGCAGGCGGTCAGACCACAATGGACCAGCCTTCGGGAATCCTGCAGATGCGGCATGGCCGCCTGCATGATCGCCTGGACATAATCGCGATTCGCGGACTCGTAAGCGGCCACGAGGAGGGCCTCGCGCCCGTCAAAGGCGGCGTAGAAGTAGCGCTTGGTCAGGCCGGCTTCCGCACAGATGGCGTCGATGCTGGTCGCGGCGTAGCCATGCCGGCCGATCAGGCGGATGCCGGCGGCGATCAGCCGGGCCCGGCGTTCGGCGTCGCGGGCGGCTGCGGACTTGCCGGCGTACTGACCGCTGCGCTTGCGCCGATGTGCGGGTTTCGCGGTCCGGGGTGGCTTCGTGCCAGCACTCATGCTGCGGTACCGAAGATATTTGACACGAGACCGTATCACAATTAACTTGTGAAACGATGGCGTGTCAGTTTCATCCGCAACCATCGCCCTGCATTGCCAGCTTCGAGGAAGCGGATCGTGAGCACCGTCCATGCATGTCCCTTGTCCATCACTCGTGCCTGCTCGGGGGCAGTCGCGCTGAGCTGCGGCTTGCTGCTGGCGGCCTGTTCCCCGCAGCCCGGCGCGCCGGAGGCCGCGGATCGCCAGACCGGGCAGGGGCTTTGCGCCGCGCTGCCATTCGATGCCGAGGCGGCCCACTGGGTCACCAGCTGGAGGACCGCGCCGGGGGACGCCATCCTGACTCACCCGATCGGCGGGCTGACGGTGCGGCAGGCCGTCGCGCCGCACTGGGACGGGGGCAGCCTGCGCCTTCGCCTGTCCAACCGCTACGCCAGCGTTCCGGTCACGCTGGAGAACGTGCACATTGCGCGTGAGCGCTCGCCCGGCAGCGCCGAACTGGTGCCGGGCACCTCCTGCAGGCTGAGCTTTGCCGGAAGCTCCAAGGTCACCCTGCCGGCCGGGGGCACGGTGCTCAGTGACCCGGTGGCGTATCCGGTCCGCGCCTTCGAGCGACTGACCATCAGCTTTTACGCGCCGCAGGCGACGCCGCAGATCACCCGGCATCTGAATGCCAACGAGGTGCTTTACATGAGCGTGCCCGGGGACTACGCCAGCGATACAGAGGGCGATGCATTCCAGGCGAATCCGGACGGCTACACGGCCAATCTGCTGGTGATCGAGGCGCTGGAGGTGATCGGCGCGCCGCAGGTAGGGACGCTGGTGGCGGTCGGCGATTCGATTACCGACGGTTCGGGTTCCACCACCGGCTTTCTGGACGACCCGGTGACGTCGATGATCGCCACGGATCAGCGCTACCCGAATCATCTGCAGCGACGGCTTCTGGACGCCGGCCTGCCGTTGGCGGTGGCCAATGCCGGCATCGGCGGCAATGAGCTGCTGGCCGACGGCTGGCTGCCCCAGTTCGGGCCTGCGCTGCGCAGTCGGCTGGATGCGGATGTGCTGGCGGTCACCGGTGCCCGTCATGTGCTGCTGATGATAGGCACCAATGATTTCGGCAACCCGAAAGCCGGGCCCGTCCCGACCGCGCAGGACCTGATCGATGGCCTGATTGAGGTGGTGGGGCGCGTCCATGCGGCGGGCCTGACTATCGTGCTGGGGACCATTCCGCCGGCCGAAGGCGCAGTCACCGAAGGGCTGGCGGGCGACTTGCCGCTGGGCGTGATGCACGGCAGCGCCCAGGCGCGTCAGGCGCGTGATGCGGTCAATGCCTGGATACGCGCGCAGTCGCTCAGTGACGGCATCGTGGATTTTGCCGCCTGCCTGGAAGACCCTGATCGACCCGGTTATCTCGCCGCCGCATTCAACAGCGGCGACAACCTCCATCCCAGCCCGGCCGGCTATGCCGCCATGGCGCAATGCGTGGACCTTGAATTGTTCCGCAGTCCCGCCTGAGTACACCCCCAAAATGAGCCTGATCATGCAACCGCAAGCCTTCCGATCCGCGACCATCCTCCTTCTTCTGCTGCTGGCGGCCTGTGGCGGCGGTCGCTCGGAACTGGGCGCGGCAGGACCCGCCCACGCCATTGTTGATGGCAAGGCGCGCTTCAGCGTGCTCAGTCCGACCCTGATCCGCATGGAATATGCCGAGGACGGTCGGTTCGAGGACCGGCCGACCCAGACCGTGGCCAGTCGTCCGCTGCCCAGCGCCGACTTCGTGCAGGGCCAGCAAGGGGATGAACTGATCATCGAAACAGCCGCCCTGCGCCTGCGCTATCGACGGGGTTCGGGGCCATTTGCGGCAGACAATCTGAGCATCGAGCTGCGTCGCGGTGACGAGCGGGTGGTGGCCGTTCCGGACTGGTCCTTCGCGCCGCAGCCCGGCAACCTCGGGGGCTGGCGGCGGGGACTGGACAACGAGAAGGATCCGCCCACCCTGCACGAGGGGGTGCTGAGTCGCGCCGGCTGGTACCTGCTCAACGACAGCCAGACGGTGCTGCTTACCGATTCGCCCAGCGGTTTCGAAACGCGCCCCGAGCATGGCGGGACCTATCAGGATGGCTACCTGTTCGGATACGGGCTGGATTACGAGCAGGGCCTGGCCGACCTGCGCCTGCTCACCGGTGCCGCCCCGCTGCTGCCGAAGAAGGCCCTGGGGGTCTGGTTCTCGAAGTGGTGGAGCTACACCGACGAGGAGTGGCGTGCGCAGGTGCTGGAGTTCGCCGAGCACGCGGTCCCGCTGGACACCATCTCCATCGACACGGACTGGAAACGGATGCATCAGGAGCTCGGCTGCGTGGTCTGGAACGCAGTGATCCAGGCGCCACTGGATGACGCCTGCTCCTGGAACGGCTGGGACTGGAACCGGGACATCTTTCCCGACCCGGATGGCTTCATCGACTGGCTGCACGCGCGCGGAATCGACGTCGGCCTGAACATCCACCCGTCGATCGCCGGTTCCGATCCGGCCTACCCGGATACGGTGGCCCAGACCGGCCCCCTGATGACCGACGATGCGGACCTGCCCTGCAGCGTGATTCAGGCCGACCCCTCGACACCCTGCTACATCTTCGACTGGACCCGGCCCGAGCAGCTGGACGCCTATTTCGATCTGCACCGGCCGATCGAGCAGAGCGGGATCGACTTCTGGTGGCTGGACTGGTGTTGCGAAGGGTCACGGGCGCAGGCCCCCGGCCTGTCCGCTGACACCTGGATCAATGCCGCCTACGCCCGTCAGCATGAAGCCATGGGCTCGCGCTGGCCGGCCTTTTCGCGGATCGGCGGCTCCTTCCAGAATGGCAAGGCCGGTGTCGACAACAATGGGATCGGGGCCTTTGCGGAACACCGCTACAGCATTCATTTCACCGGCGACACCTGTTCGACCTGGGAACTGATGGCCGCCCAGGTGGCGATGACCGCGGCGGAGGGTAGCATTGGCCTGCCGTATGTCTCGCACGATATCGGCAGCTTCCTGGGCGAGCCGCTGCCCGGCGCGGAATGCAGCAACATGGCCAATACCGGCCAGCACCTGCCGGATGACATGTACGTGCGCTGGATTCAGCTGGGGACCTTCCAGCCTATCGATCGCTTGCATTCCCACCATGGCGACCGGCTGCCCTGGGAGTACCCCGGCAAGCCGGAAACGGTCGCCAGTGACTTCCTGCGCCTGCGCGGTCAGCTGGTGCCGGCCCTGTACACCCTGAGCCGCCACGCCCATGACAGCGGGCTGCCGATGGCGCGGGCGCTGTACCTGCAATGGCCCGAGCATGAGGAGGCCTACAGCTACAGCAGTCAGTTCACGCTGGGTCAGGACATGCTGGTCGCCAGCGTGACGGCGCCGGGCGATCCGGCCCTGGTCGATCTGTGGATTCCGCCGGGTGAATGGGTGGACTTCTTTACCGGGGAATTGCTGATCGGCCCCGCCGAAATCAGCCGCAGCGTGCCGCTGGAGCATTACCCGGTGTTCCTGCGTCGGGGCGCCATCCTGCCCCTGCAGCCGCCATTGCCGACCAGCCCGCACGGCCCACAGGATGATCTGATCATCCATGTCTGGCTCGGCGCCGACGGTGAATACCGGCTGTATGAAGACGAAGGGCGCGGTTTTGCCTATCGTGACGGGGCCTATCGCTGGACGCGGATCAGCACCCGCAGCAGCGCCGATGGCGCCTGCCACGAACTGCGCATCGATCCGGCTCAGGGCGGCGATTTTCCCGGTGCGCTGGACAGCCGCAACTGGCAACTGCGTTTTCTCGCCGTAGCCCAGCCGCAGGAGCTGGAACTGAATGGTTCACCAGTCGCGAACTGGACCTATGACGCCGTCGGGCAGGTGCTGAGCCTGGAGACCGGGACCGTGCCGGCCGATCAGCCCCTGAGCCTGCGCTTGAGCAGCGGCAGCTGCGGCTGAGTCGCTCTTCGTCTGTTGCGGCCCGCGGTCTTTATCGCGTGGCCGCCTCGCTGATGCGCTGATCGTCCTCAAGGGCGCCACGCAGCCGGGTCCGGGCGCGGCCATCGTCGCAGAGCCAGGTCCGGGCGAAATCCAGCACCAGCGCGGCGACATCGCCGCGAATGACGGGATTCTCGCGTGTCTCCGGCCAGTCCAGGAAAGGCCGGCCGGTGCTGCTGTCCTGCGGCCAGCACAGGGAGAAATGATTGGCGCCTCGCAGGATGGCCAGATGGCAGTCGCCGCGCTCACCGCCCAGGCCCTCCGCGAAGCTGCGCCGCAGAGGGCCGACCGGGTCAGGCTGCTGCTGGCCATCATCGCCGTAGCGAAAGGCGCTGGCCGCAATGACCCCGTCTTCGCTGCCACCCATGATCAGGGTCGGCAGGACGTCGGGCAGCGGCAGCAGGGTGTCCGCCGGATAGCCCAGCATGGTCGAGGCCTTGCTGTG
>JBFKIN010000023.1:0-16877 GCA_041632255.1 Oceanococcus sp.
GCCTCCTTGGTGGCCAGGAGCACCCGTTTGCCAGCACGCACCGCGGCCAGCGTGGGCAGCAGGCCAGCCGCACCAACCACCGCCGCCATGACGGTGGTCGCCTCCTCCAGGCCGGCCAGTTCCTCCAGCGCCTGCGGACCACGCAGGACCCGGGTAGGCAGACCTCTGGCCTGCACGGCGACAGCCAGTTCCTCGGCAGCTGCAGCGTTTGCCATCGCCGCGTAGGGCACTTCGTGGCGGGCGCAGATCTCCAGCAGGGACTCCACGTTTCGATCCGCCGAGACCCCGAGCACCTCCAGCCTGCCGGCATGGCGCGCAGCCACGTCCAGCGTGTTCTGACCGATGGTGCCGGTGGCGCCCAGGATCACCAAGCGCTGCGTCACAGGCCAACCTCCAGCAGCCAGCAACCGGCAAGCAGGACGGGCGCCGCGGAAAGCAGGCTGTCAAGCCGGTCCAGGGCGCCACCGTGGCCCGGAAACAGCCGCCCGGTGTCCTTCACTCCGCTCTGGCGCTTGAACATGCTCACGGTGAGGTCGCCGACCACCGATATCAGGGCGACAACCAGTCCCAGGCCCATCAGCATCCACCAGGGGGCAACGATCACTGCACTGGCCGCCGCGGCCAGCAGGGCCGCCAGGACCACCCCGCCCCACAGCCCCTCCCAGGTCTTGTTCGGGCTGATCTGCGGCGCCAGCTTGCGCCGCCCGAACCGCTTGCCAGCGAAATAGCCACCGGTATCGGTGGCCCAGACGATGGCCAGCAGCAGAAAGACGAGCCACCGGCCCTGTTCCAGCGCGTGCAGATTCCACAGCGCCGTGTAGCAGCCCAGCGTGGCGAGCAAACCGAGGAGTATCCGCAGCGGCGCCTGCCAGGCGCCCGTGAAGCCACGCGGATAGGCCTGCAGCCATAGCGCAGCAGCGCCCCACCAGCACAGGACCAGAATGAGCAGGCCTGGAGCGATCTGCTGGCCCCAGGCGAGCGGGTGCAACAGAAACAGTCCGAGAGCGCAGGCCGCCAGATAGGCGTAACGACCGGCCCCCGCCAGGGGCACGAAGGCCCCCCATTCCCAGGCGCAACCGAGCATCAGCGCCGCCACCAGGCCGGCGACCCAGGCGGTCGGCAGAGTCCAGATCGCCAGAATCACCAGCGGCACCAGGACCAGGGCTGTGAGTACGCGCAGTCTGAGCATAAGCCTGCTCCGTTTAGGCCGAAACGGCGGAGAGACCGCCGAAGCGGCGGTCCCGTGCACCGTACCAGTCGATCGCACGGCGCAGCTCACGGGCATTGAAATCCGGCCACAGCGTATCGGTGAAGTACAGCTCGGTGTAAGCCAGCTGCCAGAGCAGGAAATTGCTGATGCGCAGCTCGCCTCCTGTGCGTATGAACAGATCCGGGGGCGGCTGATCGCCCAGCGCCACTTCCCGGTTGAAATGCGCCTCGGTGATCTCTTCCGGCTGCAGGCGGCCCTCGGCAACCTGCCGGGCCAGTCTGCGAGCGACTGCCGTGATGTCCTGCTGACCACCGTAGCTGACTGCGAGATTCAGCTGCAGGCCACCGTTGCCACGGGTCTGCTCTTCCGCCCTGTCCATCTCCTGACGCAGCGGCTCGGCAAAGCCTTCCCTATCACCAATGAACTGCAGGCGTGCATTGCGCCGATGAAAATCGTCCATCCGCTCGCGCAGGGTCGACAGGAACAGGTCCATCAGCACACCGACTTCCTGTTTCGGCCGGGTCCAGTTCTCGGTGCTGAAGGCGAACAGCGTCAGACACTCGATGCCCAGTTCGTGGCAGGCCTCGATGATCTTCAGTGCGACCTTGCCGCCTGAGCGATGACCCATGGTGCGCGGCATCGCCCGCTTCTGGGCCCAGCGGCCATTGCCATCCATGATGATGGCAATGTGTCGCGGCAGCTTGCCGGCAGGCATGGAATCAGCCATTCGGGTCTTGGCGCGACGCGAGCTCAAACCGCCATCGTCTCGCGTTCTTTCTCGTCGAGCAGCTGTTCCACCTCCGCGACGTACTTGTCCGTCAGCTGCTGAATCTGTTGCTCGCCCCTGTGCTCCTCGTCCTCGCTGATCATCTTCTCCTTGACCAGTTCCTTGAGATCGTTGTTCGCATCACGGCGGACGTTACGGATCGCGACCCTTGCGGTTTCGCCCTCCCCACGCATCACCTTCACCAGGTCACGCCGGCGTTCCTCGGTCAGCGGAGGCAGGTTGATCCGGATCACGGTGCCGGCCGTGGTCGGGTTCAAGCCCAGATCGGACGTCATGATGGCCTTCTCGATCTTGGACACCATGTCCTTTTCCCAGGGCGCGATACTCAGACTGCGTGCATCATCCGCATGGATGTTGGCGCACTGGCTCAGCGGCACTTCGCTGCCGTAGTAATCCACCGTGATGTGGTCAAGCAGACTGGGGTGAGCGCGCCCTGTCCGCAACTTGGTCAGATTCGCCCGCAGCGCCTCTATGCTTTTCTTCATGCGGGTTTCGGCGTCCCGCTTGATGTCGTTGATCATGCAGAGTCTCCATTGTCCACCCAGGTTCCGATCCGGGTGTTTCCGCGCAGTATGTTCAGCAGATTGCCCGGCTGGCTCATGTCATAAACGCACAGGGGCATGCGGTGATCGCGACAGAGCACGATCGCGGTCTGATCCATCACCGCCAGACGCCGATCCAGCACCTCATCATAGGTCAGGCGATCATAGCGCTTGGCTTCCGGCACCTTGGCCGGATCCGCGTCGTAGATGCCATCCACCTTGGTCGCCTTGAGCATCAACTCGGCGTTGATCTCGATTGCGCGCAGGGCAGCTGCGGAATCGGTGGTGAAGAAGGGATTGCCGGTACCGGAGGCGAAGATCACGATGCGGCCCTTCTCCAGGTGGCGTACGGCGCGTCGGCGGATGTAGTCCTCGCAGACCTGATTGATGCGCACCGCGGACATCACCCGGCAGTAGTGACCGTGCTGCTCCAGCGCATCCTGCATGGCGAGAGCATTCATGACGGTGGCCAGCATGCCCATATGGTCGCCAGTGACCCGGTCCATGCCGGCGCCGGCCAGGCCCGCGCCACGGAAGATGTTGCCGCCACCGACCACGATGGCCACTTCCGCGCCAGCCTCTGCCAGTTCGCAAATCTCCTCCGCCAGCGCGTTCATCACCTTGGGCGAGATACCGTAATCGGCGTCACCCATCAGGGCCTCGCCGCTGAGTTTGAGAAGAATGCGCTTGTACTGAAGTTCGGATTCGCTCATCGGCCCTGGCACCTGAAAAAAGGCCCCGGAAACGGGGCCCTTTTCATTATCGCTGATTTGGCCACGCAATGGTGACCGCGAGAGGAAGGATCAGGCCCCGGCGGCGCTCGCCTGGGCGGCGACTTCCGCAGCGAAGTCGGTCTCTTCCTTCTCGATACCCTCGCCCACTTCCACGCGCACGAAGGCACTGACCTGCGCACCCGCCTGACCCAGCAGCTTCTCCACCGTGGTGTCCGGGTCCTTCACGAAGGGCTGGCCGTGCAGCGTGATCTCGGCCAGGAACTTGCGCAGCCGGCCCTCAACCATCTTCTCGATGATCTCCATCGGCTTGCCACTGCCCTCGGCCTGCGCGATCAGAATTTCACGCTCCTTGGCGCGCTGGTCCGCCGGCACGTCGTCCGCCTTCACGTACTGGGGGGCGCTGGCGGCGATGTGCATCGCCACATCCTTGCCCAGCTCCTCGTCACCGCCTTCCAGCGCGACCAGCACGCCGATGCGGCTACCGTGCAGGTAGCAGTGCACTTGGCCGCCGGACTCGACCGTGAGCACACGGCGCAGGGTCATGTTTTCGCCCAGCTTGGCGATCAGGTTGCGCCGGGATTCGTCCAGTGTCTGGCCACCGGCGGTCTGCTGCAGCAGCTCGGCCGGGTCGGTCACGCCGCTGGCCAGGGCCGCATCAGCGGCCTGCTGGGCCAGGGCCTGGAACTCGTCGCCCTTGGACACGAAGTCGGTTTCGCAGTTGTACTCGACCAGCACGGCCTTCTTGCCGTCGGCGCTGGTGGCGACCTTGAGCACGCCTTCGGCGGCCACACGACCGGCCTTCTTGTCCGCCTTGGCCTGGCCGTCCTTGCGCATTTTCTCCAGGGCGGCCTCTATGTCACCGTCGACTGCCTCGAGCGCGCGCTTGCAGTCCATCATCGCCGCGCCAGAACGTTCGCGCAGCTCCTTAACCATTGCAGCTGTAATTGCCATGTCTTATTCGGCCTCCTGCTCCGCCGCGGGGGCTTTCTCTTCCTTCACTTCAACAAAATCGGCCTTCGCCTTGGCGGTGGTCACCGAGCCGCGGCCGTCGAGGATCGCATCAGCGATCACCTGGGTGTAGACCGCAATGGCCCGCGTGGCGTCGTCGTTACCGGGGACGATCGTGTCCACGCCCTCGGGCGAGTTGTTGGTATCCACCACGGCGATGACCGGAATGCCCAGCTTGCGGGCTTCCTTGATCGCGATGCTTTCGTAGCCCACGTCGATGACGAACAGCGCATCCGGCAGCGAGCTCATGTTGCGGATGCCTTGCAGCGACTTGTGCAGCTTGTCGTACTCGCGCTGCATGGTCAGCTGTTCCTTCTTGGACAGCTTGTAGTTGCTGGCCTCGCCGACCTTCTCTTCCAGCTCTTCCATCCGCTTGATGGACTGCTTGACCGTCTTGAAGTTGGTCAGCATGCCACCCAGCCAGCGGTGGTTGACGAAGGGCATCTCGCAGCGCTCGGCCTCGGCCTTGATCACTTCCTGCGCGGCACGCTTGGTACCGACAAAGAGGATACGCCCGCCATCGGCCGCGATGCGGCTAGCGACATTGGCGGCATCCTTGAGCATTGGCAGGGTGTGCTCGAGGTTGACGATGTGGATCCGGTTGCGCGCACCGAAAATGTACGGCGCCATCTGCGGATTCCAGTAGCGGGTGCGATGCCCGAAGTGCACGCCAGCCTCCAGCAGCTGGCGCATCGTGACTTGCGACATTGTGTTACTCCTATGGGGTTTTAGGCCTCCACATGCCCCGCTACCGGCCTCTTGCGAGGACCCCCGGCGACGGTTATGGCATGTGTGCGGATTTGCCGACGGATCGGCGCTATGGTCCGGCCGCGAACGACCGGCGCCCTACTGGGCGGCGCGCTTTATAGCACAGGCCAGCGTCTCCGGCAATGCGAACGCCAGCGTCGCGCCCCCTCGCAACGGGCCACAAGGCTTCCTCGGCGCAGGTCCCACGCCAGCGGCACTGCCGAGGAGACCAGATCGCGCTCCGGCTGCGGGCTTTCCCGCGCAGCCCTGCCGGAATTGCCTGCCTTCCGGGCCTGCCGCTCACCGCAACCGTCCGATTTCTGCGATCATATACGGTTGTTCCTACCCAGGCAGTCGCGACGGACTCGACCCGTTGCGCTGACCAGCACATCGATGCCCATCACTATCAAGACCGCCGACGAAATCGAACGCATGCGCGTGGCGGGACGCCTCGCCGCCGAGGTGCTCGACATGATCACACCACACGTCAAACCCGGGGTCAGCACCGAGGAACTGGACCGCATCTGTCATGACTACATCGTCACCGAGCAGAAAGCCATTCCGGCTCCTCTGAACTATCACGGCTTTCCCAAATCGATTTGCACCTCGGTCAATCACGTGGTCTGTCACGGCATTCCGGGGCCGAAGAAACTGAAAAAGGGCGATATCGTCAATATCGACGTCACCGTGATCAAGGACGGGTACCACGGCGACAACAGCCGGATGTTCGTGCTGGATGGCGCTCCGGTCATGGCCCAGCGCATCTGCCAGACCGCGCTGGAAGCCATGTATGCCGGGATAGAACTGGTTCGGCCCGGCGTCCAGCTCGGCGATATCGGCCACGCGATCCAGAGCCTGAGCGAGAAGGCGGGATTCTCGGTGGTACGCGAATATTGCGGCCACGGCATCGGCCGGGAGTTTCATGAGGACCCGCAGGTGCTGCACTACGGCAAACCGGGCACTGGCGTGCGCCTGGAGCCCGGCATGACCTTCACCATCGAGCCGATGATCAACGTCGGCCGGCGCGAGGTGAAATTGCTGCAGGACGAATGGACCGTCGTGACGCGCGACCGCTCGCTGTCGGCGCAGTGGGAGCACACCATCCTGGTCACCCCGGATGGCCACGAGATCCTGACCGTCTCGGCGGGTTCCGTATGAGCGTGCCCACGAGCGGATTGAGCGGCACGGTCAGCGCTCTGGAATTGCAGCAGGCGCTGGACGCCGCGCCCGATGACCCGCGGGCCTGGCGAGAACTGCTCAAGGGCGTGCGGGAGTCCCAGTTCGAGGATTTCCGCAACGGCACGGCAGCCAGCGAGCTGATCGGCCAGTACACAAGCGTGGTCGATCAGATGCTGCGCACCGCCTGGGCGCGGATCGTCCCGCAGGACGCAAGCGCCGCTCTTCTCGCGGTCGGCGGTTACGGCCGTGGCGAGCTGTTGCCGCGGTCGGACATCGATCTCCTGATCCTCTACGCCGAAGGCACGCTGGAAAATTTCCAGGAAGCCCTGGGACGATTCATCACCTTCGCCTGGGACATGGGCCTGGAAGTCGGCCACAGCGTGCGCTCCCCAGCCGAGTGTGGCGGCGAGGCACAGGCCGACGTGACCGTGGTCACCAACCTGATGGAGAGCCGCCTGCTCGCGGGGCGGAGCGAGCTGGCCGAAGCCATGCAGGCGGAAATCGGGCCGGACCGCGTCTGGCCCGACCACGAGTTTTTCGAGGCCAAACACGCCGAACAGCGCGCGCGCTACCGACGCTATGACGACACGGCCTACAAGCTGGAGCCCAACGTCAAGGAAAGCCCGGGCGGCCTGCGTGACATCCAGATCATCGGCTGGGTCACCCAGCGGCACTACGGCACCGCCGGGCTGGAGGAGTTGCATGCTCGTGGCCTGCTGCAACCCAACGAAATCAATTACCTGATCTCCGGCCGCGCCTTCCTGTGGCAGGTGCGATTTGCCCTGCACATGCTGACCAATCGACCGGAAGACCGGCTGCTGTTCGATCATCAGGTCAAGGTCGCCGAGCTGTTTGGCTACCAGGACAAGACCCACAACCTGGCGGTCGAGCAGTTCATGCAGATGTACTACCGCACCATCAAGGGCCTGTCGGCGCTGAATGACATCTTCCTCCAGCTGATGGACGAGGAGATCTTCCATCGCCGCGAGACCGCCCAGACACAGGTTCTGGACGAGCATTTCGCCCTCCGCCACGGGTTCATTGAAACCCGCGAACCGGACCTCTTCCAGCGCCGGCCGCTGGCCCTGCTGGAGATTTTCCACAGCTGGGCACTGAACGCGCACCTCAAGATCAAGGGTATCAGCGCCGACACGCTGCGCCAGATCCGCCGGGACCGCAACCTCATCGAGTCCGTGCGTGGCTCGGTGGAAGCGCGCGACCTGTTCCTGCAGATCCTCCGCCTGGAGCGCGGAGTGCTGCACAGCCTCAGGCGGATGAACCGCTACGGCATCCTCGGCCGCTATCTGCCCGCCTTCGGCAAGATCATCGGTCGCATGCAGTACGATCTCTTCCATACCTTGACCGTGGATGAGCACACCCTGTTTGTCGTGCGCAACATCCGGCGTCTCGCGGTCCCGGAGTTTCGCCACGAATTCCCGCAGCTGTCCGAACTGCACGCGGAATTGAAAAAGCCCGAGCTGCTCTATATCGCCGGTCTGTTTCACGACATCGCAAAGGGCCGCGAGGGCGACCATTCCGAGCTGGGCGCCGAGGACGCGCGCGAATTCTGCGCCAGCCACGGACTGTCCAGCCAGGACGCCGAGGTCGTCGCCTGGCTGGTGCGCAACCACCTGTTGATGTCCATGACCGCCCAGCGCCAGGATGTCTCCGATCCGGACGTGGTCAATGCCTTCGCCGCCAAGCTGGGCAGCACGGAGAGACTGGATTACCTCTACCTGCTGACGGTCTGCGACATTCGCGCGACCAATCCCAAGCTGTGGAACGGATTCCGCGACGGTCTGCTGCGCTCGCTGTACAGCTCGGCGCGCCGGGTGCTCGAGCGCGGCGACCCGGTCGGCACCGCCGAACTCATCAACGAAACGCGCCGCGACGCGATGACCCTGTGCCTGGAGAACGGCCTGCTGGAAGACCGTATTGCCGAAATCTGGGAGCGGGTGGACGAGGACTACTTCCTGCGCCATGCGCCGGAGGAGGTCGCCTGGCATACCCAGGCCATTGCCAACGCCCCGGCCGACCGGCCCAGCGTGCTGGTCCGCGATTTCCCGGCCCGCGGCACCGCAGTGTTCCTCTACATGCCGGATGCGCCGAAGCTGTTCGCGATCACCTGCAGCGCTCTGGCCCAGCTGGGCCTGAGCATCCTGGATGCCCGCATCAGCTCCAGTTCGGACCGCTACACGCTGGACACCATCATCGTCAGCGAAGCCGATGGTCGCGCCATCACGGATGCGGCCCGGCGCAAGGAGATCGGCGACACCCTGGCACGCGTCCTGACCAACAACAACGGTCAGGTGCCGGCAGTGTCCCGTCGCGTACCCAAAAGCCGGCGTCACTTCTCCACGCCGACCCAGATCTACTTCACGCCGGACACGGCCAAGCAGCAGACCGTGATGGAGCTGGTCACCGATGACCGGCCCGGCCTGCTCGCCCTCGTCGGCAGCGCATTCGCCGAAATGGGCGTGGATGTGCACGCCGCCAAGGTCGGCACCATCGGCGAGCGCGCCGAGGACGTGTTCTACATCACAGATCAGCAAGGCCGGGCGATTGATGACCCCGCCCTGCTGCATCAACTGCGTGAACGAATCACCGAGAAACTGCGAACCACGGAAGAGTCATGACCCAGCAAGAACTCAGACAGAAGATCGAAGCGGCCTGGCAGGAGCGCGACAGCCTGCGACCGGATAATCGCGACCTCCAGATGGCCGTCGGTCTGGCCATCGACGGCATCGACGCCGGCGAACTGCGCGTGGCTGAACCGGCCGGCGACGGCTGGCAGGTCAACGAGTGGCTGAAGAAGGCGGTGCTGCTGTACTTCCGCCTGCATGCCAACACGACCATCGAAGGGGGTGAGACCAACTTCTTCGACAAGGTTCCGGGCAAGTTCACCGGCTGGCAGGACCCCGACTTCGCCCGCCTGGGCGCACGCGTCGTGCCGCCGGCCATGGTTCGCAAGGGCGCCTATATCGCGTCCGGCGTGGTGCTGATGCCGAGCTACGTGAACATTGGCGCCTATGTGGATTCCGGGACCATGGTGGATACCTGGGCCACGGTCGGTTCCTGCGCCCAGATCGGGCGCAACGTCCACCTCTCGGGCGGCGTAGGCATCGGCGGCGTGCTGGAGCCTTTGCAGGCCACACCGACCATCATCGAGGATGAATGCTTCATCGGCGCGCGTTCCGAGATCGTCGAGGGCGTGGTGGTCGAACGCGGCGCGGTGATTTCCATGGGCGTGTTCATCGGCAAGAGCACCCCCATCTTCAACCGCGAGACCGGCGAGGTCAGCTATGGGCGCGTACCTGCAGGCAGCGTCGTGGTCGCCGGCTCCCTGCCCAAGAACGGCCCTGGCGGGGCGTACAACCTGAATTGTGCGGTCATCGTCAAGCAGGTTGATGCCGGCACCCGCGCCAAGGTCGGCATCAACGCCCTGCTGCGCGAGGCCGCGGACCAGACCTGATGAGCCTGCTCGAACTGCTCTGCGAGCTGATCTCGCGGCGCTCGCTGACGCCCACGGATGCGGGTTGCTCCCAGCTGATTGCCGACATCCTCGAGCCCCTGGGTTTCGAACATGAGTGGCTGTACCAGAACGGGGTGACCAATCTGTGGTCCATGCGCCGTTGCGGTCGCGAGGGCGCGCCGTTGCTGGTTTTCGCCGGCCACACCGACGTGGTGCCACCGGGAGACCTGGACTGCTGGGACAGCGATCCCTTCACGCCCACGATCGTGGAAGACGTGCTCTACGGCCGCGGCGCGGCGGACATGAAATCCGGCCTCGCCGCCATGGTGACGGCCATCAAGCGCCTGCATGCGGCTGCGGAAACGCCTGCCTTTGACATGGCCTTTCTGCTGACCAGCGACGAGGAGGGCCCCTGCCGGGACGGCACCCGTCATGTCGCGAAGGTCCTGCGCGAGCGAGGGATCACGCCGGACTACGTCATCGTGGGCGAAGCGACCGCTGACGCACGGGTCGGAGACCGTTACATCGTCGGTCGTCGCGGGTCGCTGGGCTGCAATCTCGCGATTGAGGGCATTCAGGGCCACGTGGCTTACCCGCACAAGGCGCGCAATCCGATTCACCAGGCCCTGCCCGCGCTGACGGAGTTGGCCGCGACGCACTGGGACGACGGCAATGCCGATTTCCCGCCGACCAGCTTCCAGATTGCCAACTTTCACAGCGGCACCGGCGCGACCAACGTGATCCCCGGCGAGGCCAAGGTGGTATTCAACTTCCGCTATGCGCCCTGCTCCCAGGCCGAGGATCTGCAGCGTCAGGTTACCGAATGCCTGGATCGTCATGGCCTGAAATATGAGGCGGACTGGTGGCATACGGGCGAGCCTTACCATACGCCGCCCGGTCTGCTGACACAGGCCGTGGAAGCCGCCATCGAGCTGGTGCAGGGTCGCCAACCCCTCGCCTTCACCGGCGGCGGCACCTCCGATGGCCGTTTCCTGGCGCCACTCGGCGCCCAGGTGGTCGAACTGGGTCCGGTCAGCGCCAGCATCCACAAATACAACGAGCACATCCGCGTTGATGAGCTGGATCAGCTCTGCAATATCTACATCGCGGTGCTGCGGGAGCTGTCCCGGCAACTGGACTCGTCGGCCTGAGCCGGTGAGGCGTCTCTGCCCGGGCGTCGCCGCTCGTTGGCATCGCTGAACGGAGCCAGGGCTTTCTGCTCGCAAGGCCGCGGCGGCGCTGGCCAGCGGCGCAGGACAAACGGTCCGTCCTGCGCCTGAGCCCCTCCCCCTGCTGCCCATTCGGCGAGGCGGAAGATCACCCGGAGGCCCGAATCCCCAGATTCGTTGCCGCCATGCGAAGCCCGCTCAGTGGTCCGGTTGCGTTACGCTAGCGGCTCGCCGGCAGGCGCAAGGCGTGCCTGCCACGGACAGGAGACTGCAATCCATGATCGGTTACACCACGCTGGGCACCAATGACATGAGCCGCTCGGCAGCCTTCTATGACGCGCTGCTGGCAGAGCTGGGCGGCAAACGTTTCATGGAGTTCGGCGAGAACTTCATCTGCTGGGCCGCGACACCAGGTCAGGCGGCGTTCTGTATCTGCCGACCGTATAACGGTGAAGCGGCAACTGTGGGCAATGGCGTCATGATCGCCTTTCCCGTCAAGGACAAGGCCCAGGTGGACGCTGTTCACGCACGTGCGCTGGAACTGGGTGCCACTGACGAGGGCGCGCCGGGACCCCGTGGAGACAATTTCTATGCCGCCTACTTTCGCGACCCGGACGGCAACAAGCTGAACGTGTTCGTGATGGGCTGAAAGCCTGGCCCTGGTCAGCCCGGGCGGCTGCGCCACCCCAAAACGAAAACGGCCGGTGAATACCGGCCGTTTGTCCTTGTCGCAGCGGCAGTCGTAATCAGGCCGCCTTTTCCATCTCGGCGCTGTAGATACCCTTGGCGGCGGCGCCATTGCATTTCGAACGATGCAGGAAGGCTTTCTGGGCGGCCGCCACATTGTCCGCCTTGCCCGCCCAGGCATGCAGGGCGGCGTGCTGCAGGGCGCGGCCATAGGAGAAGCTCAGCGCCCAGGGATGCGGCCCCAGCTTGTTCATTGCATCGAGGTGGGCGGTCGCGACCTCATCGCTCTGCCCACCGGACAGAAAGACGATGCCCGGAACAGCTGCCGGCACATAGCGCTTCAGGCAGCGCACGGTCGCTTCGGCCACGGCCTGCACATCGGCCTGTTGCGGACAGGTCGTACCGGAGATCACCATGTTCGGCTTCAGCAGCATGCCTTCCAGCATGACGCCCTGGGCGTCCAGCTGGCCGAACACCGCTGCCAGCGTGGCGGAAGTCACGTCCTCGCAGAGATCGATGTCGTGCGATCCATCCATCAGCACTTCCGGCTCGACGATCGGCACGATGTCCTGCTCCTGGCACAGGGCCGCGTAGCGGGCCAGCGCGTGTGCGTTTGTATCCAGGCAGTACATGCTGGGCGCCTCGTCGTCGATGGCGATGACCGCACGCCACTTGGCGAAGCGGGCACCGGCTTCGCGATACTCGATCAGACGCTCCCGCAGGCCATCCAGACCTTCGGTGACCGTCTCCCCGTCGGAGTTGGCCAGTGGCTTGGCGCCCTTGTCGACCTTGATCCCGGGGACCACACCCTTGGAGGCGAGCAGCTCCGGAAACGGCGTTCCGCGCGAGTCCTTCTGGAACAGGGTTTCTTCGTAGAGGATCACACCGCTGATGTGTTCTTCCATGCCGGCAGCCGAGAACAGCATGTCGCGGTAGGCGCGGCGGCTCTCTTCGGTGGATTCCACCGCAATCGAGTCGAAACGCTTCTTGATCGTGGGCGAGCTTTCGTCGGCCGCCAGGATCCCGCGGCCCGGCTCGACCAGGGCCTGCGCGGTCGCGCTGAGAACGTCAAGATTCATTGTCTACCTCTCCTTGAGAATAAGGGATCGCCACGCCAGCGGGCGTGTGCCGTCTGTCAGTGATTCGGAGCCCGCCGGGTGCCGCCGTGGCTGCCCGCCATGCAAGCGCCGATTTTATCAGATGCGCCGGGCGCCGCCCCGGCCAAATGCGGTAGTCGCGGCCACTCGGCTACCATGAACGCTATCGCCCGTCGGTATCTGGAGAGCCGCCTCGCATGCCCCGCAGCACCGCCGACCCCGTCCTGGTTACCGGCGCCACAGGCTTCGTGGGCATGCGGCTGGCCGAAATGCTGCTGGAGCGCGGCATGGCCGTTCGCGTCCTCGTGCGCGATCCGGCGCGGCTGAATGCGCGCTTGCAGGAGGCCTGCGAGATCGTGACCGGCGATCTGCTGCGCGCCGACACGCTGCCACCCGCCATCCGCGAGGTCAGCCACGTCTATCATTGCGCCGCCAACGTCAACACCTGGGATCGGGCGTCCGCCTACGAGGCCGCCAATGTCGTCGGGGTGGAGCACCTCGTCTCCGCCATCGCCGCGCACAACCCCGGACTCAAACGCCTCGTCCATGTCTCGACCGTTGATGTCTACGGCTTTCCCGAGCGTCCCTGCGACGAGGACTGCCCGGCAACGGGCGGCGAATTCGGCTACGGCAGCTCCAAGGCCCGCGGCGAGAAGCTGCTCCGCGAACGCGCAGATGCTGCGGGCATAGCCTGGACCGTGATCCGTCCCGCCAACGTCGTCGGTCCTCGTGGCCAGTTCGCCGAGCGTCTGGGCCGGGAATTGCGCCGGGGCCTGATGGTCACGATCGATCACGGCCGCTGCAATGCCGGCTTGATCCATGTCGACAATCTGGGGCGGTATCTGATCTGGGCCGGTGAGTCGCCAGCGGCCGAAGGCGAGATCTTCAATGCGCGGGACGATTACGATGCGAGCTGGGCGGACTTCATTGGCGCCCTGCGCCGGGCCATTGATGGCCACGGATTGCTGATCGACCTGCCTTTCTGGCTGGCCGAAGGTCTGGGACGTGGCCTCGCCCTGCTCTGGCGCGTCCTGCGCCTGCCCGGAGAACCTCTGTTGCACCCCCTGATCGTGCGCATCCTCGGGCGCACCTGCGGTCACAGCGCAGAAAAGATTCGCCAGCACAGCGGCCTCGGCTCACGCATCGGCTTCAACGAGACCGTCGCCGGCATGGCCGAATGGATTCTCACCGATCCCAAGGGCTAAACGCTGGCCTATGACCGGCGGCGACGCAGCGCGAGGCGCACTGCATCCCACAGGTCCAGCGGAATCGACCGGCGTATCTGCCGGATCGTGGCGCCCCGGATTCGCCGTTTGCTCGTCCGGTGCGCCCACGCGTCCAGCTCCGCAAACCGGGCGGCCCGGTCGCGCGCCCGCGGCATCAATTCCTCGGCGCTGACCAGTTCATCGAAAAAGCCGGCAGTCACGGCGTCCTCCGTCGAATAGGCTTCCGACAAGGTCACGGCGCGCTGAAAATCCGCCGGCCGCAGACGCTGGCGCAGAACGGCCACCGCAACGCGCGGCATGGTGAGGCCGATGGCCACCTCATTGGCGGCGATGCGGAAGGGACCACGCGTACCCAGGACGTAGTCCGCCGACAGCAGCAGAAAGACGCCCATGGCCAGTGCATGGCCGCTGCAGGCCGCAACCACGGGATAGGGGTGCGCCATCAGACGGGCGGAAAGTGCAAAGCCGCTGCCCAGCATACGCAGGGCGGGCAGACCTCCAGCTTTCATGACCTTCAGATCGAAGCCGGCGGAGAAGACCTCGGCCCGGCCGGTCAACACCACCATGGCCCGGTCCGCCTCGGCCCTGTCCAGGGCTGCATTGATCGCTGCGATCATGGCCGGGGACAGGGCGTTGCGCTTGCCATCATCCAGCACGATGGTTGCGATGCCCTGATCCAGGCTGTATTGCACAAGACTGCTCATGCGAAGTTTCCCGTGAGTGAACCTGCTTTGGTACACCGCGCGGCCCGGCGGGTGCAAGCGGGCGCGCACGGCGGAAGTCAGTCGCGCGGCTGCCCGAACAGCGAGATGGCCAGCGACGGCCTGAAATGCCCTGGCGCACGGGGCAGCGCATACCGATCACCGACACCGGCGTCGATCTCTCCGTCAGCTTCCAGCGCGTCCAGTCCACCGTAAGGCGCCAGCAACTCAACAACGCGCTGCCGGGCCGGGGCAGCCAGCGCGGCCCAGGCCCGCTGCAACTGCTGCCGGCACCAGACCCGGTACTGATGGGTGACGGTGCCACGGAAGCTGATGCTGCGCCCGGCAAAATCGAAGCGGCGCTGCCGGCGGGAGAAAGCCAGCGCATTCTGACGCAGATAGGGGAGATAGTCGCCCAGAATGCGTTCCCACAGCCCCTCCCAGGGCGCCCCCTCTGGCCAGATCCATTGCTGCTTCGCCCCCAGGCGGTCTGCGGAACTGTCCCACAGGCGCGCCGTCCAGGCGTAAACGGCCGGCGCCTCGCGGCGCATCAACTCGGCCGGATCGGGGTCATTGCCGAAATGGCGGAACATCGAGGCGAAATAACCGAAATCGGCCAGGCTCGGGTGGCTGCCAAGCAGAAAGGGCTGCGCCTGGAGCAGCGGCTGGAGGAATTCCAGTTCGCGCAGGTAAAGATCGCGCACCGTCGCCTCGTTCCCGCCATCGACGCCGTCGCCCCACAACCAGGTCTGGCGCTGACGCCGTGGAAAGAACCAGGCCATGAAGGATCTCGGCAAGCCGGGCACCCGCGTGTTGTCAGCAATGCGCCGGCCGAGCGCGAGACTGGACGCCCGCGGCACCCATCGCCACCACATGGCCGGCCGCCACAGCCACTCGTCGGCATAGTCCTCGATCAGCCGGACGAGAAAAGCCAGAGCTGGATCAGGCGGCAGCACCGGCGCCGCAGTGTAGTGCTCCTCGAACCACAGGATCGTCGGCGTGCTGTCGAACAGCCACTGATTGTCAGCGGTGCGCACCGCCGGCACTTTCTTGACGCCTGTGTGTCGATAGATCACGCCATCCAGGCATCGGGCATCGGCCTCGATGCTCTGGTGAGGAATGCCCTTGTAGCGCAGGTAGGCTTCCAGCTTTCCGCTGAAATAGGACACATCCATCTTGTAGACGGTATAGGGGGCGTGAGGATCTTGCTGGGACATGCCTGCGTCTCTCTGATTCACCGGCTGGAAGGACTGCCCATTATTGCAGCCACGACAATCCGCGGAGTCCGCTCACGATGAAGTCATTGCGTTTCGGTGCCGTCCTGCTGACCTCTGCGCTGCTGCTGACTGGCTGCAGCCTGGGCGCACGCCTGCTGTACAACAACCTGGACTGGCTCGTGCAGCGCCAAGTCGATGACTACATCGCCCTGGACTCCGCTCAGGAACTGCGCCTGGAAGAAGACTTCAAGCGCTGGTGGCACTGGCACCGGACGACCCAGCTGCCGGCCTACGCCGTCAGCCTCCGCCAATGGGCCGGGCAACTGGAGGATGGCCTGCAGAGGCAGGAGATCGACGATGCCCTGAGCGCTTTCGAAGGCTTCTATCTGGCCGCGCTGAATCAGGGCTACGCTGACTTTGCCGCCCTGCTGGTCAGCCTGGACGAGAACCAGGTCAGACAGCTGGAGAAGACCCTGAGCCGGGATCTTGAGGACTATCGCAAGGATGAAGTCGCGCTCAGCGACCCGGAGCGGCGAAAGCTGCGCATCAAGCGGACTCGCAAGGCGCTCGAGTCACGACTCGGCCGCCTGGATCAGGCGCAGAAACAGCTCATCGAGCAATGGTCGGAAGAGCACGAGGACCTTGGCCAGCAGTGGTACGCCAGCCGCAAGGCCTGGCTCGGCCGCTTTACGGCTTTACTGGGCGACCGTCAGGCACCGGATTTCGCACAGCGACTGCGACCGCTGATCTTCGATCCGGGATCCTACTGGGAACCCGGCCACGCCGAGGCGGTAGTGCGCAACCAGCTCCGGCAGCTTGACATGCTCAGTGCGGTGGCTGCCCAGGCTTCACCGCGGCAGCGCCAGCACCTGCGCAAGGACCTGCTGAGACTCGCGGAATTGTGCGAACGGTTGGCGGCGCAGACGGACTGAACCCGCGCCTCGACCTCGCCTGGTCTGCCGCCGGTGAGGGGACAGCGCCGGATCGCCTGTCTGTCCAGGACCGCCCCGGCAGCCCGAGGCCCCGGCTGGCGCGGTTTGAAGAGGAAGGGCGCCGCTGGCGCTTCCCGCTGCGCCACCAGGAGCACCGCCCCTGTCAGCA
>JBFKIN010000024.1:0-16723 GCA_041632255.1 Oceanococcus sp.
CATGCGCACCCGGTGATAGCTGCGGTCACCGATCTCCGCGGATTCCCGGAAGGCCTGGTAGCCATCCTTGCGCAAGCGCGCAACGAACGCCTCAGCCGCATCCGGATCACGATAGCTGGCCAGTTGCAGAACCCAGCCGGACGCCGGTGGCCGGGGTGTGGGCTCCGGCGTGGGCTCCGGCGTCGGTTCGGGTCGTGGGACGACCGATGGCAACGGTCGGGCAGTCCGCTGCGGACTTGCCTCCGGCAGGACCTTGCGCGCAGCAGGCGAACTCGACGGTCGACTCTGGCGAACCGGCGACGGGGTCGAGGATGGTGGGCGAATAGGCGACGGCGCAGGTACTGGCGTACCGGCGAAGCTCGCTTGGATGCTGCTGCGCGGATCCTTGGGGCTGCCGAATAACAGCGGCAGCACGATGGCGGCAATGCCACCCAGCACCAGCGCGCCCGCCAGGCGCTGCCTGACCATCTCATCCATTGCACATCTCTCCGGCCTGGGCCACGGTCAGGAAGGAGCCCCAGACCACCCCGCGCCCGCGGCTGCCGCGCACCTGATCCAGCGCTTCGGCCATGGATGCGCAACAACGCACGGGCCCACTGACGCGAAGACGTCCGGCCAGTTGCGCCGGGCTCAGCGCGCGTTCGCTGTCCAGCGGTACCAGGAGCCACTGATCGGCCAGGGGGTCGAGTTCGGCAGTCATGTCTTCCACGGGCTTGTCGCCCAGCGCGGCAAAGACCATGGTGGTCGGCCGGCGCGGGGGCAGAGTTCGCAGGTATTCTGCCAGATGGTGGGCCGCCTCCCGATTGTGCGCCACATCCAGGATCAGCTCACTGTCTTCCAGACGGCGCAACTCACAACGTCCGGGCAGTGTCAGCTGCTCCAGCGCCCGGCGCGTCGCCGGCCAGTCCGGCAGGGCCTGCAAGGACTGCAGGGCCAGAACGGCAAGCTGCAGGTTGTCCGTCACCAATCCGGGCGGCCAGCGGATCGAACCCAGTGCGGCCGGCAGCGCCGTTTCATCGAGCATCTTGACTTGCCGGCCTGCGCGACGCGCGTCCTCCACCGCCTCCCGGGGAAGGTCCCGGCCAAGCAGCAGGGGCCGGCCCGGCCGCCCAATCGCCAGCTTCTCCCGCGCGATGCCCGCCAGGTCGCTGCCGAGATACTCCGCATGATCGAGGCCGACCGAGGTCACCACCGCCACGTCGGCGTCCAGCAGATTGACCGCATCCAGACGCCCGCCCAGACCGACTTCCAGGACCCAAAGGTCCAGTGTCTGGCGCGCGAATAGGCACAGCGCCGCCAGGGTTCCGTATTCAAAATAGCTCAGGCTGACATCGGCACGAGCCGCTTCCACCTGTTCAAAGGCGCTGATGATCTCGGCATCGCCTACCGAGTGACCGTTGATACGGATGCGCTCGTTGTAGCGCCACAGATGGGGCGAGCTGTAGCAACCCACCTGTCGTCCGCCGGCGAGCGCGAGCGCCTGCAAGGCCTCGACACAGCTGCCCTTGCCATTGGTTCCGGCCACGGTCACGATGCGTGCCGGCCGGACATCCAGATCCAGCTTCTGCCAGACTTTGCGCACACGATCCAGGCCCAGATCGATAGCCCGGGGGTGCAGCTGTTGCTGCCAGTCCAGCCAGTCATCCAGGCGCCAGGCCGGGCCCGGTCTCAACGCGGCACTCAAGGACGGTTCAGTTCGTGGCCGCCTGGTGACCCAGGATGGACAGGATGTTGTGCAGGCAATCGCGCATCTCCCGTCGATCGCAGATCAGATCGATCGCACCGTGCTCCAGCAGGAACTCCGCGGTCTGGAAGCCTTCGGGCAGCTTCTGGCGCACCGTCTGCTCGATCACGCGCGGGCCGGCAAAGCCTATCAGGGCCTTCGGTTCGGCAATATTGATGTCGCCGAGCATCGCCAGACTGGCCGAGACGCCGCCGGTGGTCGGGTCCGTCATCACCGAGATATACGGCAGGCGGGCTTCTGCCAGTCGGGCCAGCGCAGCGCTGGTCTTGGCCATCTGCAACAAGGAATACAGGGCCTCCTGCATGCGCGCCCCACCGCTGGCCGAAAAGCAGATCAGAGGCACGCCCTGCTCGATCGCGGCATCCACTGCGCGGACGAACTTCTCCCCCACCACGCTGCCCATCGAACCCGCCATGTAATTGAATTCGAAGGCGGCGGTCACCACGGGGAGATCCTTGATCCGGCCCTGGATCACCACCAGGGCTTCCTTTTCGCCGCTGGATTTCTCGGCAGCGACCAGCCGGTCCTTGTATTTTTTCAGGTCCTTGAATTTGAGCGGATCGCTGGCTTCCAGCCCGGGCGCGATCTCCTCGCGCGCTTCGGGGTCCAGCAACAGATCAAGCCGCAGGCGCGCAGCGATGGGCCGGTGCGCCCCACATTTCGGGCAGACCTCATAAGTGCGCTCCAGCTCCGCACGGTAGAGCACCGAACCACAGGCGCCGCACTTGGACCAGACCCCCTCGGGCACGCTGTGCTTGTCCGCAGCGTTGGTGGCCACCTTGGTAGGCATGATCTTTTCCAGCCAGCTCATGATTGCGCGACTCCTCGAATCGCAGTCGACAAGGCCTGAGTGGTTTCGAAAATAGCATGTTCAAGCGCGCCGCGGTCGCCCTGACCGCTGGCGATCTGCTCGACGAGCGCGCTGCCGACGACAACACCGTCCGCGATACCGGCAATGGCTGCGGCATGTTCCGGTGTGCGGATACCGAAACCGACGCAAATGGGCAGACTGGTGAGGCTGGCCATCTGGCCGAGACGCTCGCGCACGGCATCGACATCCAGCTGCTGGCTGCCGGTCACGCCCTTCAGTGATACATAGTAGAGATAGCCTTGGCCATGCTCACCCATCCCGCGCACACGGTCGTCACTGGTGGTGGGCGCCACGAGGAAGATCGGTGCCAGACCGTGGCTCTTGAGGGCCGGAGCCAGCGAGTCGGCCTCTTCCAGCGCCAGGTCGACGCTGAGCACGCCATCAATCCCCGCATCGCGCGCCGCGGCGCAGAAGCGCTCGCTGCCGTAGGCCTCGATGGGATTCAGATAGCCCATCAGAACCAGCGGCGTGTGATCGTTGTCCTCGCGAAAGCGGCGCGCGATGTCGAGGGCGCCGGTCAGCGTCATGCCCCCGGCCAGGGCGCGCTCACAGGCCAGCTGAATCGTCGGCCCATCCGCCATCGGATCCGAGAACGGCACGCCCAGCTCCAGCACGTCCGCACCGGCCTCCACCAGCCGGTGCAACAGGGCCAGGGTGGTCTCCGGATCGGGGTCTCCCGCTGTGATGTAGGGCACCAGAGCGGCGCGACCTTCTTTCTTCAGACGGGCGAAGCAGGCATCGATGCGATTCACAGGCTGAGGTTCTCCAGGGCGGCCACCGTGTTGACGTCCTTGTCGCCCCGACCTGACAGGTTCACCAGCAGAATCTGGTCCCGCTGCATCTGGGGTGCAAGCTTGATGGCCTGGGCGATCGCATGGGCGCTCTCCAGGGCCGGGATGATGCCTTCGCAGCGGGTCAGGCGATGGAAGGCGGACATTGCTTCATCGTCTGTCACGCCGACATATTCCGCCCGGCCACAGTCCTTCAGCCAGGCGTGTTCGGGCCCGACGCCCGGATAATCCAGGCCAGCGGACACCGAATGCGTGCCCATGACCTGTCCTTCGGCGTCCTGCAGCAGATACGTCCGGTTGCCATGCAGCACGCCGGGCCGACCGGCAATCAGGGAAGCCGCGTGCCGCGTGCCGTCCAGACCCGCGCCGGCCGCCTCGACCCCGATCATGCGGACATCGCTATCGTCAATGAAGGGATGGAACAGGCCGATCGCATTGGAGCCGCCGCCCACGCACGCGATCAACGCATCCGGGAGTCGGCCGGTTTCCTCCAGCATCTGGCTGCGGGCCTCGCGGCCGATCACGCTCTGGAACTCGCGAACCATTTCCGGATAAGGTGCCGGACCGGCGACGGTGCCTATGATGTAGAAGGTGTTGTCCACATTGGTCACCCAGTCACGCAGCGCTTCGTTCAATGCGTCCTTGAGCGTGCGGGTGCCGCTGTTCACCGGCACGACGGTGGCGCCCAGCAGTTTCATGCGATAGACATTTGGAGCCTGACGCTCGATGTCCTCGGCGCCCATGTAGACCACGCATTCCAGCCCCAGACGCGCGGCCACGGTGGCCGACGCAACCCCGTGCTGGCCTGCGCCTGTCTCCGCGATGATGCGGGTCTTGCCCATCTGCGAGGCCAGCAGGGCCTGACCAATGGTGTTGTTGATCTTGTGGGCGCCCGTGTGGTTCAGGTCTTCTCTCTTGAGCCAGATTTGCGCGCCGCCGAGATCACGGCTCAGCCGTTCGGCGTGATAGACCGGGCTTGGCCTGCCCACATAATGCGCAAGATCGTAGTCGAAAGCGGCACGGAATTCCGGATCGGCCCAGGATCGCCGGAAGGCCTGATCCAACTCGTCCAGCGGCCCCATCAGGGTCTCCGCCACGAAACGCCCACCGTAGGGCCCGAAGTGCCCACGGCCGTCCGGCCCGTGACAATCCTGTACCTGCTTGTTCATCAATTATCCAGTCGAAGCATCGGCCGCGCTCACCGCGCGGACAAAGTCCGCCATTTTAGCGGCTGATTTGATTCCGGGTGCGCTTTCCACCCCACTACTGACATCCACCGCATGAGGCCGCGCGGCCCGAATCGCCTCACCCACATTGCCAGGATGCAGTCCGCCGGCCAGCACAAGCCGCTCGCCGCCCTGCGCCGGAACCCGTGACCAATCAAAGCCAAGACCGGTCCCCCCCATGCCACCGGGACTGTGGCTGTCCAGCACGAAACCGCAGGCCGACGCATGCTCAGCCATCTGATCTTCGGCCGGCCGCGCGCCATTCCCCATGGAAATCGCCTTCATGTAACGCCGACCAAAGCCGCGACAGAATCCGGCCGGCTCCCGACCATGAAACTGGAGAATCTCCGGCTGCACCTGATCCAGCACGGCATCGACCAGCCCGGCATCCGGGTCCAGAAACAGCGCCACCACGCTGACAAAGGCCGGAACTGACCGGACCAGTTCCCCGGCCTGCTGCGGTTCCAGGTGGCGGGGGCTGGCCGGGCAGAACACCAGACCGATCGCGTCGACACCGATCGACACGGCCGCTTCCAGGTCCTGCAATCTGCACAGGCCGCAGATCTTGATCCGGGTTCTGCCAGGGCGTTCGCTCATGCTGTACTCGTCTGCTCGTGCGGCTCAGAGGGGAAAGGATACGGGGCGCGGGGCCGGCAGCGCGAAGCGCTCGGGGAAATCCGCCCGCAGGAAATAGAGCCCGCAGGCCGGAGCCGTTTCGCCCGCGGCAGCCCGCTGGCGCGAGGCCAGCACCTGGGCCATCCAGTCCACCGGCCGGTGGCCACAGCCCACGGCCAGCAGACTCCCGCTGATGTTGCGCACCATGTTGTGGAGAAAACCACTGGCTTCGGCATCGATGGTGACCCAGTCACCCTGGCGGTTGACCTCCAGCCGACGCAACAGCTTGACCGCGGTTTTTGCCTGGCAGTCCTTGCCACGAAAGGAGGAGAAATCGTGCTCGCCAATGAGGACCTGCGCCGCCTCGCTCATCCGCGAGACATCCAGAGGCCTCGGCCATTCCGCAGCCCGATGCCGCCACAACGCGGACCGCGACGAAGCATTGTGCACCACATAACGATAGCTGCGACCGATGGCCAGATAGCGGGCATGAAAATCCTCGGCAACCGGCTGCACCCAGCTCAGTTTCACGTCCGCGGGCAGAAAGCTGTTGGTCCCGAGCAACCAGGCCCTGGCAGGACGCTCTGCCGTGGTATCGAAGTGAATCACCTGCCCCAGCGCATGCACGCCGGCATCGGTCCTGCCGGCGCAACCCACCGTGATGGGGTGAGCCGCGATGCGACCCAGGGCATCCTCCAGGACGCCCTGCACGGTTCTCAGCCCCGCCTGGCTCTGTCGCTGCCAGCCGTGGAATTCACGGCCATCATATTCAACCCCGGCAGCAAAGCGCATCACAACCACTGCAAGGCAACAATGGCGGCTAGCGCCGTGACCAGGTAGGCGCGGTCGGCCGCGACCGGAACCGCCACCGGCGCCGCGGACGGCGTGCTGGCCTGATAGTCCTCGGCGGCCTCGAACACGCTCGCAACGGCGGCCAGACCACCCGACCGGTCCAGCGCACGGACCTGCGACTGCATATGCGCAACCGCATCCAAAGTCAGCGCCAGGCGCCGGGAAAAACTGTCCACCGCGAAACCCAGGCGGCTCAGCGGCGAGAGCAACTGACCCAGACCCTGAGCCAACTCCTGGGCCGGCAACCCATCGAGACTGACGGCCACGATGCCCACCAGCAACACCAGCACGCCCACGCGGTACGCCGCCTGTTCCCAGTCAGGCCGCCCGTCGACCTGCAGACCACCGAACAGGTACAGCACGAAGATCGCGAGGAAGAACCACTTCAACATCATCACGCGCCGCCACCACAGAGCGGGCAGGCGTGGATTCCTGATGCCGGCCCAGCCAAGCAGGAGCAGGCCAAGCACCGCCACACCGGCTGGAGCGAGACTGAAACTGCCGCCGGCGAGGACCAGCAGCGCCAGCAAACGCAGTACCGCGCGCGTCGGATTCGGAATCATGCCCTCAAACCATCAAAAACAAAGGGCCGGACAGCGCGTACACGCCGCCCGGCCCTGTCACGTCACGCATCAGATCTGATCGAGCAATTCCTGAGCCTTGGCCTTCTGCTCGGCGTCACCCGCCTGCACGACCTCCTGAAGCAGGCTGCGGGCCATGTCCGTTTCGCCCATTTCGACATACGCGGTGGCGAGGTCCAGCTTGGTTCCCGGCTCGTCACCACCGGAGATGTCCGCTGCGCTGCTGTCATCAAGACTCAGATCGGCGTCGTCGTCGATGTCGGCCAGGCTCAGATCATCCAGGGCGGTGGCATCGCTGTCGTCACCCAGATCGAAGTCGGTTTCGTTGCCGATGTCATCCAGATCGAAGTCCGTGCCTTCGGCGGCATCATCCCCCGCTAGGTCGAAATCGGTCTCTTCCCCGATATCGCCAAGATCGAAGCCGGTTTCATCCGAGGAACCCGCGGCGTCCTCCAGTTCGAAATCGGTGATGTCCCCAGCGGCGCCCGCCTCGCTCAGATCGACATCCGACGATTCCGCCGTCGGCGCGTCATCGGCCAGCTCGAAATCCGTGGCTGCGCCCACATCGTCGGCCAGTTCGAAGTCGGTCGTGTTTCCCGCCGCCAGCCCGGCATCTTCCTCCAGTTCGCTGGTGCTCAGATCGGCCACCTCGCTGAGGTCGAAATCGGTCACTTCGGCATCCGCATCCGTGTCGGGCAGATCGAACGCTGTCTCCAGTTCCTTGGTCTGGGTTTGAGCCTCCTCACCGAAGTCCACCTCGAAATCGGTTTCCTCCGGCAATTCGCTCAACTCCAGACTGTCCTCAGCCCCGCCACCGTCGATGCTGAAATCCGTTTCCTCGCCAAGCGGCTCTTCCTCCAGACTCAGCTCATCGCCGCTATCCGGCTCGGGTTCCGCATCGACAGCCTCAACCGGATCAACGAGCGTCAACTCCATGTCGCTGTTCAGGTTGCCGGCGACTGCATCGATCTCCTCCAGCGTCAGCTTTTCGGTTGCATCTTCCGGCTCGTCATCCAGAGACAGGCTGAACTCGTCGTCATCAAGCTCGGCAGCCAGTTCATCCGCATCACCGGCGGCAGTATCCAGCTCGGACTCGAGGTCATCCAGCCCCAGATCATCAAGATCCGCCAGCGTTTCATCAGCCGAGTCCTCAGCCTGGTCCAGATCAAGATCGCCGAAATCAGCCTCGAATGCGGAGCTCTCGTCCTGAGCGGACTCCGCAGCCGCAGAGGGTTCCTCTTCGCCCAGGTCGAATTCGACGCTGTTGTCTCCGCTGTCGGCAGGCTCGTCAAAGCCCATATCCAGATCGACGGCCCCACCGCCTGCCTCTATCTCGCCCGAGAAGAGGCTGTCATCCGGGCACAGCTGCTGTCCCATGATGGCGATGCGCTGCCAGACGTCTTCGCCGGGATTGCGCGCTTTCAGCATTTCCGCGGCGGCCTTGAACTCATCGGCATTGCTCGCGGCGAAATGTGTTTCAGCCAGCTTTTCGTACAATTCCACCCGCTCGGGCGTGGCTTCGATGGCACGCTGCAGCAGCAGCGCGGCCTCGTCGTACAAACCATAGGCCAGCTGGAAGTCCGCTTCTGACAGAGGATCTTCGTTCAACTCCAGCGACACGGTCTCCGAGCCCAGATCCAGCGTGCCTTCGGATTCGTCGATTTCCTCTGCGTCAGGCAGGTCGAGTTCCGCCAGTTCGTCAGCCTCGCGCTGCGCCTCGTCGGGCGTATCGAACTCCAGCGGCGCCTCGAACTGGGCCGTCGAATCCATATCGGCGCCCGGGGCGAGCTCTGCCGGGGATTCCAGCTGTTGCGTATCCGGCTCTTCCGCGGCTTCGGCAACCTCTTGCGTATCCTCGGCGCTGGCCGCCGCGGCAACGGCGGAGGCGGCGGCAACCTTGCGCGCGACGGGCTGCGCAGGCTCTTCCGGCTCGAACTCTGGCTCAGGCTCGCGCCGTGAGCGGTTCAGGAAAAATGCGGCGATTCCCCCGAGCCCGAGCACCCCAAGGCCGATCAGCAGCCATTTGAGCAGGCCACCCTCGCCAATGGATTCCTCGGACAGCGGAACCGGCACTGCCGGTTCTTCCGGCGCCTGCTCGACCGGCAGACCTTCCTCGGCGAATTCCTGCTCGACTTCGGCCGCCGACTCGTCTTCGACTGCCGCAGTGTCGTCATCCGGCAACGCAGGCAGTTCCTCGTAGGCCTCCTCGTCCGCCACCGGCTCTTCCGGCAGGGCTTCCAGCTCCGCCTCTTCGGGCAGCGCCTCGAGATCCGGCTCCGGCGTGACCAGACTGAGTTCTTCCTGCGGCGGCGCAATCGCCGGCTCCTCAGGCAGCGCAGGCTCCTCTTCGGCAAACTCTTCTTCGTAGTAGGCCGGCTGCGGACTCGGTGTCGCCCGAGGCGCCTGCGGGGCCGGCGTGGCTGCCGGCTGCTCAAGCTGCAGCTGCTGGGTAGCGGACTGCGGCGCGGACCGCGCGGTTGCGATCAGCGCTGTGGCCTCGGCTGGACTGATATCCAGCATGGCCTGCTCCGGCGGCACGGTGAGAACCGCTCCCTTGTTCAGGCGGTCGATGCTGCCATCGAACTTGGATTCGTTATAGCTGAACAGGGCCCACATCACCTGATTCATGGTGACCCTGTCCGTGGGCCGGACCGCCGCCGCGACGCCCCACAGGGTTTCGCCTGCCCGGATCGGCCCGTACTCCCCTTCGCTCAGAACCGGCTCACTCTCATAAATCACCTGCGAAGCCTGCGGCTTCGCGCGAGGAATCACGGTCGCCGCTTCACCACTCACGATGGGCGCATTACCCTGAAACGCTTCGGGTTGCGGCACCTGGACGACGGGTGCAGGCGGAGTGACCTGAGCAGGCGGCGCGCTGACCACCTCCGGTTCCACATAGGGCGTCACTGGCTGACTCGGCGCGGGGGCCGGAGTCGGCGCCGGAGCCAGGACCGGGGCCTGGCCCGTGTTGGGGTCCAGCAGGACGGTGTACTCGCGGATCAGGCGCTCACGCTGCCCTTTCAGTTCCACCAGGAAGCTGAAAAACGGCTCGCGGACGATGTCCGGGCTGCTGACCACGATCTTGCCGCGATCCGCACTGCTTCCTGGCTGCAGGCTGAACTTGAGACCAAGCAGCGTCGAACTGCGCTCCAGCCCGAAGCGCTGGAACGCCTTCTCGTCGGCGAGCCGGGCCTCCAGGATGTCCAGATCTCCAGGCCGCAACGCGGTGACCGGAATCTCCGCACGGAACGGTTCATTCAGGTAACTCTGCAGGCGGATTTCGCCGAGGCTGACAGCCGATGCCAACCATGGCGTGGCGAGCAGCGTGACCAAGGCCACCAGGCGCCCCAGCCGGGAATGCCGGGGCTGGCGCGGCAGCGCGCGAGCCTCAGGCCGAGCCCACGGAATACCGCAAGTCCGCACCATGACACCCAGAAAACGATCTGCTCGCACGCTACCCCCGACAAACTGCCCATATTTCAAGGGCTTTTATACCTTAGAAATGCTCGCGAACCAAGGTCTCGGCAATCTGAATGCTGTTGGTGGCAGCCCCCTTGCGGACGTTATCCGCCACGACCCACAGATCCAGCCCGCGCGGATGCGAAATGTCCTCGCGAATCCGCCCCACGAACACGGCATCCTTGCCCGCCGCTTCGGTCACCGCCGTGGGGTAACCACCGTCGTTGCGGTCATCCATGACCACGACACCGGGCATGGCACGCAGCAGTTCGCGCGCTGCCTCCGCGCTGATCTTCTCCCGCGTTTCAATGTGGATGGCCTCCGAGTGGCCATAGAACACCGGCACACGGACCGCGGTCGGGTTGACCTGAATCTGTTCGTTGCCAAGGATTTTCCGGGTTTCCCAGACCATCTTCATCTCTTCCTTGGTGTAGCCGTTGTCCTGAAAGACATCGATGTGCGGAAGACAGTTGAAGGCGATCTGCTTGGGATAAACCTCGCACTTGGCATCCTGGAAGTTGAGCAACGCCGCGGTCTGGCGCGCCAGTTCGTCCATCGCATCCTTGCCGGTGCCGGACACCGCCTGATAGGTCGCGACATTGATGCGTTCGATCCCAACCGCGTCGTAGATCGGCTTGAGTGCGACCATCATCTGGATAGTCGAACAGTTGGGATTCGCGATGATGTTCCGTTTGCGAAAGCCATACAGCGCGTCCGGATTGACCTCCGGCACGACGAGGGGGATGTCCTTGTCGTAGCGGAACTGGGAGGTGTTGTCGATCACCACCACGCCAGCCTCTGCCGCGATCGGGGCCCACTTTTCCGAGACGGATCCGCCAGCGGAGAAGAGACCGATCTGCACCTGGCTCCAATCGAATTCGTCCACGTTCTGCACCGTCAGCTCCTTGCGACCGAAGCTCACGGTGTCGCCGGCCGAACGTTCGCTGGCCAGGGCAAACACCTTGTTCACCGGGAACTCTCGCTCGGCGAGCACTTCCAGCATGGTCTTGCCGACGGCGCCCGTGGCGCCCAGTACGGCGACATCATATTTCTGCATGTTCATTGTCCTTGGGTTTGGAAAAAATTCGGCAGCGCCCCACGCCTGATCAGGCCAGGGCGGCCGCCACGGCATCCCCCATCTGTGCGCAGCCCACGCTTGCGCTCCCTGCTGCGATGTCTCCTGTGCGCAGGCCATCGGCCAGCACCCGGGACACAGCTGCCTCTACCTTGTCCGCCAGGTCGCCGCGATCCAGGCTGTGCCGAAGCAGCATCGCCAATGACAGGATGGCTGCCAGCGGATTGGCCTTGTCCTGGCCGGCGATGTCTGGCGCAGAGCCGTGGACCGGCTCGTACATCCCGTGCCCCCCATCGCCCAGCGATGCCGAGGGCAGCATGCCGATGGATCCGGTGAGCATGGCCGCCAGATCCGACAGGATGTCACCAAACAGGTTGCCCGTGACGATCACGTCAAACTGGCGCGGGTCACGCACCAGTTGCATCGCAGCATTGTCCACGTACATATGACTGAGCTCGACCTGCGGGTACTCGGCTGACAACTCCGTCACGGTATCCCGCCACAGTTGCGACACCTCCAGCACATTGGCCTTGTCCACCGAACACAGGCGGCCGCCGCGTCGCTGGGCAGCCTCGAAGGCCGCGCGCGCAATGCGCAGAATTTCGTTCTTGTCATATACCAGCGTGTTGTACCCACGCGGCACAGGACCGCTGGTGTCGATGCCCCGGGGCTGGCCGAAATAGATACCGCCGGTGAGCTCGCGCACGATCAGGATATCCAGACCGGCGACGATCTCCGGCTTGAGCGACGATGCGCCTGCCAGTTCCTTGAACAGAATGGCCGGTCGCAGGTTGGCGTACAGGCCCAGATCCGCACGCAGGCGCAGCAGCCCGGATTCCGGCCGCTTGTCCCGAGGCAGGCTGTCATAGGCCGGGCCACCGATGGCGCCGAACAGGATGGCATCGCAATCGCGCGCCAGCGCCCGGGTTTGGTCGGGATAAGGGTCACCATGCGCGTCGTAGGCGGCGCCGCCAACCAACGCATCCTGGGTTTCCACCGCCAGATCATGCCGCTCACGCAGCACCTGGAGCACTTTCAGCGCCTGCTCAACAACTTCGGGGCCGATGCCATCGCCGGGCATCACGGTGATTTTATGGGTCATGGTGTCTTCTTCTGCGGGGCGGATGCCGGGCCAGCGGAATGCTTCCGGCGGCCCTGTCGCAACGCCCGCTGGGGGGCAAACTTGTGGTCAGTTGAACAGCCAGGGCTGGGCGCTGCGATGCCGCTGCTCAAAGCTGCGAATCGCCTCGGCCTTCTCCAGGGTGAGACCGATATCGTCCAGGCCCTCGACCAGGCGTTCCTTGCGCCCCGAATCGATGTCGAAAGCCAACTGCTCGCCTGCCGGAGTGCTGATGCTCTGGGCCGGCAGATCAATCGTCAGCTGCGCGCCGTCGGCACACTGCTCGAACAGGCGATCAACACTTTCTTCTTTCAGAACAATGGGAAGAACGCCATTTTTGAAGCAGTTGTTAAAGAATATATCGGCGAAACTGGGCGCAATCACGCAACGAAAACCGGCGTTCTGCAGCGCCCACACGGCATGTTCGCGCGATGACCCGCAACCGAAGTTCTTGCGCGCCAGCAGGATGCTGGCACCGGCGTAGCGGGGATCGTTCAGCTCGAAGTCCGGATTGGGCCGGCGTCGCTCAATCGGAGTGTCCAGATCACCCGGATCGAGGTAACGCCAGTCATCGAACAGAAAGGGACCGAAACCGCTGCGACGGATCGATTTCAGGAACTGCTTGGGAATGATGGCGTCGGTATCAACGTTGGACCGATCCATCGGAAGCACGGTGCCGCTATGGCGGGTAAAGGCATCCATTACAGGCTCCGGATGTCGGTAAAGTGGCCGAACACTGCGGCGGCGGCTGCCATGGCCGGGCTGACCAGATGGGTGCGGCCGCCCTGCCCCTGTCGGCCCTCGAAATTGCGATTGGAGGTCGAGGCGCAGCGCTCGCCCGGCTCGAGGCGATCCGCGTTCATCGCCAGGCACATGGAACAGCCCGGTTCCCGCCATTCGAAGCCGGCCTTGATGAAGACCTGATCAAGCCCTTCGGCCTCGGCCTGCTGCTTGACCAGGCCCGAACCCGGCACCACCAGAGCCTGCTTGATGTTGCCGGCCAGCCGCCGCCCGCGAGCAATGGCGGCGGCTTCGCGCAGATCCTCGATGCGCGAATTGGTGCAGGAGCCGATGAACACCCGGTCCGGCCGAATCTCGCTGATCGCCATGCCAGCGCTCAGCCCCATGTATTCCAGGGCCCGGCGCATGCCGGCGGCCCGGACGGCATCGCTTTCCTGAGCAGGATCCGGCACCCGGTCACTGACCGACCCGACCATTTCCGGCGACGTGCCCCAGGTGACCTGTGGCTGGATTTCAGCGCCCTGCAGACGGATTTCGCTGTCGAACACCGCACCTTCGTCACTGTGCAGATCACGCCAGAGCGCCACGGCCTGTTCCCACTGGGCGCCCTGCGGCGCAAAGGGCCGTCCACGCACGTAATCGATCGTGATGTCGTCTACCGCGACCATGCCGGCGCGGGCGCCGCCCTCGATGGTCATGTTGCACAGGGTCATGCGTCCTTCCATCGACAGGGCCCGGATGGCCTCACCCGCATATTCAATCACGTAGCCGGTGCCTCCAGCCGTACCGATGCGCCCGATGATGGCCAGGGCGATGTCCTTGGCGGTGATGCCCGGACCCACCGGACCTTCAATCGTCACGCGCATGGTTCGAGACGGCCGCTGCCACAGACACTGGGTGGCCAGCACATGCTCGACCTCGGATGTGCCGATTCCGAAGGCCAGAGCGCCGAAGGCGCCGTGCGTCGAGGTGTGGGAATCGCCGCAGACCACCGTCATGCCTGGCAAGGTGGCGCCCTGCTCCGGACCAATGACGTGCACGATGCCCTGGCGGACATCATGCATCGGGAAATAGGTGATGCCGAAATCTCTGGTGTTCCGGTCCAGCGCCTCCACCTGGGTGCGGGAAATCGGGTCCGCGATGCCGGCCGAGCGGTCGGTGGTCGGCACGTTGTGGTCGGGCACCGCCAGGTTGGCGCCCAGGCGCCAGGGCTGACGCCCGGCCAGACGCAGACCCTCGAAGGCCTGCGGCGAGGTCACCTCGTGCAGCAAATGCCGGTCGATGTAGATCAGCCCGGTACCGGCGGTATCGCTGTCCACCAGGTGGGCATCCCAGATTTTCTGGTACAGAGTGCGGGGGGGCATCGCACGAATCCTCTTGTGATCAAGGACGACCAGCGCCTCAGCCAGGGCGCGGCCGCATTTCGCGGCGACGACTTTCCGGGCGGCAGGGTCATTCAGGAGGCGACATTTTACGGCCTGTCTTTTCATAACTCAAATGAATCGTTATTATCTTTTGCATCACTTAATGGAATCCTTCCGGCCTCCTCCGGCGGCGCCGTGAGCGTCCGGACGAGCGGAACCGACCCCATGGATACCCAGGCGCTCAGAACTTTTGTCCAGGTGGCCCGCAGCGGCTCCTTCTCCCGCAGTGCCGAGGTGCTGCACATCTCCCAGCCTGCCGTCAGCAAGCGAATCGCCACGCTGGAACAGGAAGTCGGGCACAAGCTGCTGGACCGGGTCGGTCGCCAGGTCATGCTCACCGAGGCCGGGTCCACCCTGCTGCCCTATGCCGAACAGGTGCTGCTGAGCCTGGACGATGCCAGCCGCGGCCTGTCCCAGCTGCATCAGCTTGTCCGTGGCCGCCTGTCCATCGGCACCAGCCATCACATCGGCCTGCACCGGCTGCCGCCGGTGCTGCGCGCCTTCACCCAGTCTTATCCGGACGTCGATCTGGACATCCACTTCATGGATTCCGAACTGGCCTGCGAAGCAGTGCTGGCCGGCGAGCTGGAAATGGCCGTGGTGACGCTGCCGCCGGAGCCTGATCCCCGACTCTCCACCCGTCTGATCTGGCCCGATCCGCTGGACGTCATCGTTGGTCGCGCCCATCCGCTGGCGAATCGCCAGCGCGTGACCCTCAAGCAGCTGGCAGGCCACCCGGCGGTTCTGCCTGACGAACATACCTACACGCATCGGATCATTCGGGACGCCCTGGAGCAGGCCGGAACGCCACTGCGGGTCCGGCTGGCGACCAATTACCTGGAAACGATCAAGATGCTGGTGGGCATCGGACTCGGCTGGTCTGTCCTGCCCCGCTCCATGCTGGACGCCGACACCCGCGCGCTGCAGGTCCCCGGTCTGCATCTGCAACGCGAACTCGGCATCGTGCGGCACCGCAATCGGGTCGAATCAGCCCCGGCCCAGGCCTTCGCCCGGGTGGCCGTTCTCAGCGATCAGGCGCTCGCGATCAATCCTGCTCCGGTTCCCGGCTCGGCCGGGTAAAAGTCGCGATGTCGCCGGCCGCCACCGGACGCCCAAGCAGAAATCCCTGCGCCTCGTCGCAACCATATCGGGCCAACTGCTCGCGGACCGACGAACACTCCACCCCTTCGGCGATGGCGCGCAAGCCAAGATTGTCGGCCAGCTGGATCGCGGACTGGACGATCGCGGCACAGCGAGGTTCCTCAAGCAGCCCTTGCACGAAACGGCGATCGATCTTGAGCGCGTCAATCGGCATCTGGCTGAGGTGGGAAAAACTGGAATAACCCACGCCGAAATCATCCAGATGAAATTTCGCCCCCCGCTCCCGCAGCATGTTCATGGAGACCAGGGCCTGGTCAGGATCTTCCAGATAGGCGCTTTCCGTGATCTCCAGCTCCAGCAGGGGCCACGGAATACCGGCAGCTTCCACCTGCTCGATCAACAGGGCAGCCAGTTCCGGATCGGACAACATGGCAGCTGACAGATTGACCGCCACCGGCAACTCGAGCCCGACCGAATGCCAGTCGCGCAGTGCTTCGCCGGTTTGCCGGAGCACGGCGCTGGTCAGGTCAACGATCATGTCGCCCAGCTCCGCCAGAGGGATGAACTCCGCCGGATTGATGGCTCCCAGTTCCGGATGGTCCCAGCGCGCCAGCGCTTCCACGCCGGTCATCCGGCCATCGCTGAGCCGGAACTTGGGCTGAAACACGGCGCCGATCCGGCCGGCCTGTGCCGCTGCACGCAGATCATGCATAAGCGTCAGGCGCCGCGGAGAATGCCGGTCGTCATCCGCCGCATACAGCCGGCAACCGCTGAGCGACTTCTTGGCCCTGTAGAGCGCCACATCCGCGCATCGCAGCAATTCATGCGAACCCTGCCCGTGATCCGGGAACAGGCTGATGCCGATGCTGCCGTTCATCGCGAAACGGACGCCCGCTGCCTCAATCGGGTGGCGGATCTGCTGCTGCAGGCTCCGGGCGATTTCCAGCGCCTGTTCCGGTCCGGCAACATCGGTCTGCCAGTAGGCGAATTCATCACCGCCGAGACGCGCCAGCACTGCGCGCTGACCCAAGTGCTGATTCAGACGCCGCCCCATCGCGACCAGCAGTTCATCACCCACGTCGTGCCCCAGGGTGTCATTGATCTCGCTGAAATGATCCAGATC
>JBFKIN010000025.1:0-16546 GCA_041632255.1 Oceanococcus sp.
GACGAACGCGGCAACCACCGCGGTGGTCGATTCCGGTCGCCGAAAGGCCTGGGGACGCTGACGCAGGGAAGATGGTGGCCAAGGGCGGAATCGGCAGCGAGGCAGGATGCCGAAGCGCCGCGAGCGGCGCAGCCGCGAGGCCGCAGGCCCGCGTTCAGGACGAACGCGGCAACCACCGCGGTGGTCGATTCCGGTCGCCGAAAGGCCTGGGGACGCTGACGCGGGGAAGATGGTGGCCAAGGGCGGAATCGAACCACCGACACGCGGATTTTCAATCCGCTGCTCTACCAACTGAGCTACTTGGCCATCAGGATTTCGCCGCCGCAGGTCTTGCACAGCGGCTGAGGGCGAAGGGCGCGTATTAAACCGTTCGCGCCGTCCGCCGTCAAGCGCCGTCCGACGGCGGGACGTAGCCGGTCTGGGCCAGTTCGCCGCCGCCGAAGAAGTATTTCTCCATCTCCTCGGCGAGGAAGGCGCGAGCCTTGGGGTCGGCGAGCACCAGCCGGTATTCGTTGATCAGGCGGGTCTGATGCTCCAGCCACTCCTGCCAGGCGGCTTTCGACACGTTCTCGTAGATGCGCTGGCCCAGGTCGCCGGGATAGGGCGGGCGCTCCAGGCCTTCGGCGTCGATGCCCAGCTTGATGCAGTGCACGGTTCGGCTCATGCGCAGTGGATCTCTATCAGTCGTCGGATGGGTTGCGGCAGCCCAAGCTGGGCGGCGGACTCGACAGTATGCCAGTTCAGCTCGACCCCATCGCGGACAAGGTCAGGCCGGGCCCGGCCGGTGACCGGCGTCAGTTCCAGCGAGAAATGGGTGAATTCGTGACGGATGCTGTCGCCGGCGGGGCGGACATCCTGCGCCAGGGCAGCGAATTCCTGGACCGAGTCGCGCGCCTCGGGCAGCGCCCACAAACCGCCCCAGATGCCGCTGGGCGGCCGCCGCGTCAGCAGCAACTCGCCGGCCGGGTTGCGCAGTATCAGATACCAGTGCTGCCGCAGCGGCCGTGGCTTTGCCGGCCTGCGCCCCGGGATGTCGTCGATCCGCCCTTCGCGTCGCGCACGGCAATCTGCGGCCACCGGGCACTCGCCACAGGCCGGCCGGCGCCGCGTACAGATCGTGGCGCCAAGGTCCATCAAGGCCTGGGCGTAGTCGGCGGGTCGCTCCCGGGGCAGTCGCGCCTCCGCCTCCTGCCAGAGCTGACGGGAGACGGCGGACAGCCCCGGCCATCCGGCGATGCCGCCATGGCGGGCGAGCAGACGCTTGACGTTGTCATCGAGGATGGCCGCCGGCCGGTCGAAGGCCTGGGCCAGGACCGCGGCGGCGGTTGAGCGCCCGACTCCGGGCAGGGCCTGAAGGCCGTCCATGTCGTCCGGGAAGCGGCCGCCGTGCTCGCTCACGATGATCTGCGCCGCGGCGTGCAGGTTGCGCGCCCGGGCGTAGTAGCCCAGGCCGGACCACAGCGCCATCAGGGTGTCGGCCGGAGCGGCAGCCAGGGCCCGCACATCCGGCAGCTGCTCGACGAAGCGCTGGAAATAGGGGATCACGGCGGCCACCGTGGTCTGCTGCAGCATGACCTCCGATACCCACACCCGGTAGGGATCGCGCGGATGCTGCCAGGGCAGGTCGTGCCGTCCGTGCGCATCGAACCACGCGAATACGCGACGGCCCCAGTCGCTCAAAGCGCCTCCAGCGCGCCTGCCGGCAGCGGTTCGTTGGCGCTGTTCGCAATGCGCTCGATGCCATTGGCCGTGTCTATGGCTTCCTGGCGCAGCTTGCGCTCGATCACCCAGGGACCGATCAGCGGCGGCACCCAGAAATCAGGCTCCACCACGGCCTCGAACGTGAGGCTGGCGCGCCCGCCGTCATCCCAGATCCGCCAGGCGGCTTTGCCGTAGCGCAGGTTGCTCAGTTCCGGGATCACATCGGCGTTCAACTGCTCCGGTGGCGTCTTGCGCATGTCCTGGACCTGCTCCAGCACCCAGCAGAAACGGAACACGCAGATGCGCACCTGGGTGCGCAGACGCTGCGCTCCTGCCGCCGCACCCTCGATCGGCAGCGCGCTCAGGATGGCGTCGTTGATCTCGGGCAGTCGGGCGTAGTCAGTGAAAACCGCGTAGGCGCGCGCGGCGGTGGTGTCCATGCGGGCATGCATCACCACCTGATAGCGCTGGCCGACATGGGTCACTTGCAGGTGATCTATGGAGGAAGCCATCAGCAGTGGAGTCAGGCAGACAAGAATCAGCGCTTGCGCAGGAAGTCGCCGAGCTTTTCGTCGATCTTCTCGCGCAGCTTGTCCTTCGCCTCGTCCTTCTTTTCGTCGAGTTTCGATTGCGCCTTGTCCTTGGCCAGCTTTTCCAGATCCACCTTGAACTTCGGCGCTGACAGCGGCCCGGTCACGCTGACCGGAATGGCCAGACCGATCAGCTTGGACAGGTATTTGTCCTGGCGCACCTGCTCGTTGTCCAGCATGGTGGGCTTGAGCAGCAGATCGTAACGACCTTCCAGCAGATCCACGAAACCCTCGCCGGCCAGCTTGAGCCAGCTGCTGCCGCCGCCGAACTCCCGCATCTTCAGCTTGCCGGACTCGATCACCGCGCGACCGACCAGTTCCTGAAACTGGGTCGACTCCGCCGTGGCCTGCTGCACGCTGCCGCCCTGGAGCCGGGCGCTGGCGCCGCGCAGCACATCAAGCAGACTGACCCCCTGCACCTCGCCGTCCTTGAGCCGGTAATTGGCCTCGCCATTGGCGTTGCCGCGCAGCGCGCCGACGGTCGTGCCCTGGCTGCTGAGGCTGGCGCCCAGCTCGGTGGTACCGGAAATCCACCGGCTGCCCCAGCCATCCTTCATAAAGTCGCCCAGCCCGATGGCCTTGGCGGTCAGCCCCAGACCGATCTTTGGTTGCGCCTGGCTGGCGTCGATCTGGTTGTTCATCGCCAGCTGACCGCCGTAGGCATTGGCCTTGATGTCCTGGCGAACCGGCTGGCCAGGCCGTGCATCGGCAGACCAGATCACGTCATTGAACTTGATGCCATAGGCGTTGAGGCGCCGGATTGCGGCGCGGGCGGTGAGATTGAGGTCTCTCGCCCAGTCCATCGGCAGTTCGATCTCGCCCAGAGCGCCACCGGCCGGCTTGCCGCCCGACTGCTGCGCTGCCGGCTCGTTGCCGGCCCTGGCCTTCCAGTCCGCGAGCACCAGGCCCGCAAGCTCGAGGTCGGCGCGGATGACCGGCTTGGCAAACTGTCTGAGCGAGATGCTGCCCGTCATGGGCTCGCCGGCCAGCGTGCCCTTGAGCTGCTTGACGTTCAGGGCATCGGGCGCCAGCGCCCAGTCGATATCCAGGCTGGTGGGTCCCGCGGACTTGTCCTTCTCCAGGCCATATCCCAGCTGGCTCAGCAGGGCATGCAGGTCCAGGGGCGCAAGATGCACCGCGCCGCTGGCGGCAGGCTGGCTCAGGTCGCTGACGACCGCATTGGCGGAGAGCTGCACAGGCCCGAAGCCCAGGGCCAGGGAATTGGCCGGCAGGCGCTTCTCGCTCAGGATGGCCTCGCTTTTCACCGCCAGGCTCAGGCTGGGCCAGCGGGTGGCCTGTTCTGGCAGTTCGGCCTGAAGGGCCCTGGCCACCGCACGCAGGTCCACCGCCTTGGCTTCCAGACTGAATTCACCGCGCTGGGCGGTGGCCAGCTCATTCAGCACCGCCTGGAAGAGCAGGACCTGTCCGGCAAAACGAATTTCACCCTGACGCACGCTGGCCCCCTGAGCCGCACCGTCATACTCGGCGTCCAGGTCCAGTTCGATGTCCTGACGTCCAGCAGGGATGGCGTCGCCGAGCACGCTGATCCTGGCCCGGGCCTGGTCCAGTCGCGCTCTCGGTCCGGCCAGGGAGAATTCCCAGCCGCTGCGCAAACCAAGTTGCAGCGCGGTCTGATCCGCCAGGCTGATGCTCACATCAAGCTCAAGATTGGACGGCCGGCCTTCCGCGATGGGGCCGGTGGACAGATTCAGGCCCTCGATGACCGTCAATGCCCCGGCATCGCGCCACTGTATGCGCGCATCGCTGATGTCGACCCCGGCGAGCCGCAAGCGGGACAGATCAGCCGGCCCACCGTCCTTGTCAGCCTCTTTTGCCTCGGCCTTCTCAGCGGCGCCCAGGTCGTCCCAGTTGCTGCTGCCGTCTTCCCGACGCTCCAGGTTCAGCACCAGGCCGTCGATCACGATCCGCCCGATCTCGATATCCCCGCGAAACAGAGGCCACAGCCGCAAGCGCGCATCCAGCTTGCGCAGGCTGGCCATGTCCGGGTCGCTGAACCCTGGCGCATTGGCGAGACGGACGTTCTCGGCCTGAACGCCAAGCCAGGGGAACAGGCTGAGGGTCAGCGGTCCGGACAACTGCAGCTCCCGGCCCGTTGCGGAGGCCACCTGGGTCTGTACCTCGCCCTTGTAATCGTTCGGGTCGAAGAGCGCGACCAGCGCCACCAGAGCCACCACGATCAAGACGACAATGCCGCCTATGACGGCCAGCAAACCTTTCAGAAAAGGGCTCATGCTTGTCCTTGTTAGGCCGGATGCGCGGTCATGCGATCAGATGAGGTGAAGGCACGGCGGGCGCGAGATCATCGACCGGCGAGTCTCGGGGAAGTTCCTATTGTAAGAGGCGCAAGGGAGACACATCCATGTTCCAGCTCCACGACAATGCTGCGCGCGGCCTGGCCCTGCTGCTGGGCCTGCTGATTCTGCCGGCCGCTCTGGCCGTTCCCAAAGCCCTGCAGCCAGCCGGCCGCTGGCTGATCGACGAACAGGGGCGGGTGGTCATCCTGCACGGGGTCAACCAGGTCAGCAAACTGCCACCCTACCTGCCCTCGGCTCTGGGCTTTGGCGCCGATGACGCGGCCTATATCGCGAGCCAGGGTTTCAACACCGTGCGCACCGGATGGGCCCATGCCGGCTTTGCGCCGGCCCCTGGCCAGTACGATGCGGAGTATCTCGCCGACATGGCACGCACCGTCGAGGAGCTGACCGCCCAGGGCCTGTATGTGCTGTTCGACATGCACGAGGACATGTTCGGCCTGCGCTATCAGGGCAACGGCATGGCGGAATGGATGAACCGGGACAGCTGGCCCGGCGAGCCGAGCGAAACCCATCCGCTGTGCATGGGCGGCTTTCCGGCCAACCTGTTCACCTGTGAACCGATGTTCGAAAGCTTCGACCGCTTCTTTGGCCTGGCCGGGCGGAGCCTCGCGACCAGCGAGCGCGAGATGACCCTGCAGGCGGAATTCGCGGAGGCCTGGCAGCAGTTCGCCCTGCGCTTGCGCGGCAATCGGCTGGTCTTCGGCTACAACCTGTTCAACGAGCCTCATCCGGGCAGCCAGGTGCTGGCCTGCCTGACCGAAGGCGTGGGCTGCCCCCCGGGTGCGGATGCCGCACTGGAAGCTTTCGATGAGCTGGTCGCGGCGGCGATACGCGAGGTGGACCCGGACACGATGATTTTCTGGGAGCCTTACTCGACCAACTTCAACGCCGGCTTTCCCACCTCCCACGGCGCGCTGGAAACCCAAGGGGTGGGATTCAGCTTCCATCTCTACGCCTGTCCCTTCGCCATCCCCGGCACCGGGGTGCCGGATCTGGGCCTGTCCGACATCTGCGGCCCGCTGCGCGAGCAGACGGTCTTCGACAACGCGGAAGACGTCAGTGAGGCCTTCGGCTACCCGGCGCTGATGACCGAATTCGGCGCATCGGACGATCTGGCTACGGTGAAGCGGATTGCCGACCTGGCCGACGCCAACATGGTCGGCTGGCACTACTGGGCGTGGTGGAACGAGGACCCGTGCTGCGAGCGCCCCACCGAGGGGATCATCGATCATCCCTCCAACCCGCCAACGGACGAGCACCTCAAGCAGGACAAACTGGATGTGCTGGTCCGGCCCTACCCGCGCGCCGTGGCCGGCACGCCGACCGCCTGGTCCTGGGACGCCGACACCCGCGAATTTCGCCTCAGCTACAGCACCGCTCCGGCGAGCAGCGCCCTGACGGCCGGTGCGGTGACCGAAATCTGGCTGCCGCAGCGGCATTTCCCCGCCGGTTTCGAACTGCGCACGCTCGATGGCGCGGAGATCGCTCCCGGCGCGGGACCGCAGCGCCTGTGGCTGCGCAACGCCGCCGGGGCCGAATCGGTGGACGTGGTGGTCGCGGCCCTGCCGGAAGAAGCCACGCCGCCGGCGCGCGGGGGCGGTTCGGCCCTGCCGTGGTGGAGCCTGCTGTTGCTGCTGGCCGCCTGGGGCAGCAGGGCGCACCGACCGGTTCACCAGGACCGCCGCGGGGCCAGGCATCGCGGCTGATGGGAATCAAGCGATCGGCAGGAATGCCGATCGGCACGAGCACCGCAGGTGCAAGCCCGCAGGGCGAGGGCCAGGGATGGCCCGAGTCACCCACATCCGGCCGACAGCTGAGGGCCTGAATGGAGCGGGTGATGGGAATCGAACCCACATTAAGAGCTTGGGAAGCTCCCGTTCTACCATTGAACTACACCCGCCTCGGGCCGGATTCTAACCCGCCGCAGACGACCGCGCGAGATCATCGCGGCGACCGCTTCACCGTGACCCCGGCTCGCCCCGAATCCACCTCCCCCCAGCGGCCGGATGCATGCCCAGAATCCCCCCGCCCGGGCCTTGCGAGCAGTGTGTGGGAAGGCTCGAAGCAGCGGGACCAGAGCAGACCGCCAGCTGTTTTTGCTTGATCGAGTCTGTGGCCTGCGCCGTCGCTGAGTTAATCTATGCGGTTATGACCCCCGCACCCATACAGTTCCAGCTGAACGGCGAAACGCGCGCGGCGCCCGGCCCGCTGCCCTTGCCGGACCTGCTGCAGGACCTGGGCCTGACGGGCAAGCGGGTCGCGGTCGAGGTCAACGGCCAGATCGTGCCGCGCAGTCAACATGCCGACTGCACCGTGAAGGCCGCCGACCGGATCGAAATTGTTCAGGCCATAGGCGGCGGCTGACCCCCGAAACCCACAGACTCATGACGATGCAAGACACCCTGACGATTGCGGGGCGTGCCTACGACTCCCGCCTGCTGGTCGGTACCGGCAAGTACAAGGATTTCGACGAAACCGGGCGGGCCATCCGGGCCAGCGGCGCGCAGATCGTGACCGTCGCGCTGCGCCGGACCAATCTGGGCCAGAGCCCGGGCGAGCCCAATCTCCTGGAAGTCATTCCGCCCGAGGAGTTCACCATCCTCCCGAACACGGCTGGCTGCTATACGGCCGAGGACGCGGTGCGCACCTGCCGCCTGGCCCGCGAACTGCTTGACGACCATCGTCTGGTCAAGCTGGAAGTGCTGGGCGACCCGAAAACCCTGTACCCGGACATCCCCGCCACGCTGGATGCGGCCGAAACGCTGGTGCGTGAAGGCTTCGAGGTGATGGTTTACACCAGCGACGACCCCATCGTCGCCAGGCGCCTGGAGGAGATCGGCTGCGTCGCGGTGATGCCGCTGGCGGCGCCGATCGGCTCGGGCCTGGGCATCCAGAACAAATACAACATCCTCACCATCGTGGAAAACGCGCAGGTACCCATCCTGGTCGATGCCGGCGTGGGCACGGCCTCGGACGCGGCGGTGGCAATGGAACTGGGCTGTGACGGCGTGCTGATGAACACGGCCATCGCCGAGGCGAAGGATCCCGTCCTGATGGCGCAGGCCATGAAGCACGGCATCATTGCCGGCCGGCAGGCCTTTCTGGCCGGCCGCATGCCGCGGCGGCGCTACGCCTCCGCCTCCTCCCCGCAGGACGGCCTGATCGACTAATGTCCGCCCCCCAAGCCGAGCCTCATCGCCCGGGCCCGCCGCGCACCTATGTGCGCCGCGAAGGCCGCATCACCGACGCCCAGAAGCGCGCCCTGAGCGAACTGCTGCCCCAGTACCTGTGGCCGGAGCAGGCCTCCACGGCGGAATCCGTGTTCGGGCGCCGGTCGCCTGTCACCCTGGAGATCGGCTTCGGCAACGGGGAAAATCTGGCGCAGCAGGCCGCAACGCACAGGGACCGGGATTTCATCGGCCTGGAGGTTCACCGGCCCGGGGTCGGCTCGCTGCTGCTGGCGGCTGAAGCCGAGGAGCTCGGCAACCTGCGGGTCAGTTCCGAAGACGCCCTGCTGTTTCTCGAAAAGCTGCCCGCCGATTGTCTTGAGACGGTCCTGATCTTCTTCCCCGACCCCTGGCCGAAAAAGCGCCACCACAAGCGGCGCATCGTGCGCCCCCAGACGCTGGACCTGCTCGCCCGCTGCCACCAACCGGGCGGGGAGCTGCTGCTGGCCACTGACTGGGACAACTACGCGGAGCACATGATGGAAGTGCTAAGTGACTGCCCTCATTACAGAAACAAGCACGGGGCTGGCGAATTCGCGCCGCGTGCTGATAGGGTATTGACCCGCTTCGAGAAGCGGGCCCACCGCCTGGGACACAGGATTCACGACCTGGCTTTCGTGCGAGTCTAGGACTACCGGCGCGCGCTGATGTCGCAACTTCACCCGATCATCGCAGTGACAGGCTCATCCGGCGCCGGCACCAGTACGGCGCGGCGGGCGTTCGAGAAGATTTTTCGCACCCTGCACCAGAAACCGGCCTACATCGAGGGCGACAGCTTCCACTCCTACGACCGCGAACAGATGCTGGCCGGCATCCAGCGGGCCAAGATCCGGGGCGAGAACTTCTCCCACTTCGGTCCCGCCGCCAATCATCTGGACAAGCTGGAAGAACTGTTCCGCCAGTACTCGGACACAGGCACCGGCTTCTACCGCCATTACCTGCACACCGAGGACGAGGCCAAGCGCCACCAGCAGCCGGTCGGCACGTTCACCGAATGGCACGACCTGCCCACAGATACGGATTTTCTGTTTTACGAGGGCCTGCATGGCGGCGCCGTGACCGAGGAGGTCGACGTGGCCCAGCACGTGGACCTGCTCATCGGCATGACGCCGACCATCAATCTGGAGTGGACCCAGAAAATCCGCCGCGACATCGAAGAACGCGGCCATTCGCCGGAGGATGTGACCAAGACCATCCTGCGCCGCATGCCCGACTACGTGAACTACATCACCCCGCAGTTCTCCCGCACCCACATCAACTTCCAGCGGGTGCCACTGGTCGATACCTCGAACCCCTTCGTCGCGCCGGACATCCCCAGCGCGGATGAAAGCCTCACCGTGATCCGGGTCGCCCGGCCGGCCAAGCTGAAGGTGGACTTTCCCTATGTGCTGTCGATGATTCACGGCTCCTTCATGTCCCGGCCCAACACCCTGGTCGTGCCCGGCAGCAAGGCGGCCCTGGCCATGGAGATCATCCTGCGCCCGATCATCGAGGACATGGCGCGCAAGCGCCAGCAGCTGTTGAACCCCGCCTGATGCAGTACCGCACGCTCGGCCGCAGCGGCCTGGAGATCAGCCTCATCGGCCTGGGCACCATGACCTGGGGCGAGCAGAACAGCCAGGAGGAGGCCTTCGAGCAACTGGATCACGCGCTGGCCTGTGGCATCAATTTCATCGACACGGCGGAGATGTACCCCGTGCCCCCGCGCGGTCCGACCCAGGGCGCGACCGAGACCATCATCGGCCACTGGCTGGCCGCCCGGAACAATCGCGATCAGGTCATTCTGGCCAGCAAGGTCACCGGGCGTTCGGCCGCGATGGATCACATCCGCGGCGGGCCACGGCTGGATGCCGCCAGCGTCCACGCCGCCTGCGAGGCCAGCCTCAAGCGCCTGCAGACCGATTACCTTGACCTGTATCAGGTGCACTGGCCCGACCGCGCCACCAATTTCTTCGGTCAACTGGGCTACCAGCCGCCGGAGCAGGACGACAGCGTGCCGATCGCCGAAACCCTGGGCGCGCTCGATGAGCTGGTTCGCGCCGGCAAGGTACGCCACGTCGGCGTGTCCAACGAAACGCCCTGGGGCGTGACCGAATATTTGCGCCTGGCCGGCCAGGGCCTGCCGCGGATCGCGTCAATCCAGAACCCCTACAACCTGCTCAACCGCAGTTACGAGATCGGACTGGCCGAATATGCGGACAAGGAGGATCTGGGCCTGCTGGCCTACTCGCCGCTGGCTTTTGGTGTGCTGTCGGGCAAGTATCTGGATGGCGCTCGTCCGGCCGGCGCCCGCCTGAGTCTGTTCAGCCGCTTCGCGCGCTATACCAATGCCCGGGCGGAGCGTGCGACGGCGGAGTATGTGCGGATCGCACACGAAGCCGGGCTGGACCCGGCGCAGATGGCCCTGGCCTATGTGAATTCGCGGACCTTCGTCAGCAGCAATCTGATCGGGGCCACCACGATGGCCCAGTTGCGCAGCAATATTGCGGCGGCTGACCTGACCCTGACGCCCGACGTGCTCCAGGCCATCGAGGCTGTTCACGCCGACAATCCGAACCCGGCACCCTGATCCGGCAGACCCATCGGCCAGATTGCGCGAATTCGCGCAGCAGGGCCCGGATTGTCCCCTGGGCCTCAAACGACTGAATTCCCAGCACTTCGATTCGTCTTTGCTGCGCCGTTTCCCATCCGTCCGTCCCGCACGGAAAATTTCGCGCCTCAATAAGCCATGCAAAATCAGTTGCTTGAGTCCGCCTCTGCACCCGCCCTCTGTCCCTTGACTAAATATTCACCAGTTTTCAGTCACTTGTGAATTCCACTTGAAAGGCCTTTTTGATGGGCCTATAAGTGAAGAACGCTCACACCCACCGAAGGCGGAGGGAACAAGACAGACGCTGCTGCAATAGCGCAAGGAGGAACGATGATCGGCCTGTTCGAGGGAATCGAAGTCGGGAGCTGGTACCGGGTTGGAAGCGATGCCTACTTTGAGGTGGTCGCGCTCGACATGGCATCCGAGACCATCGAGATTCAGTACTACGATGGTGCCGTTGAGGAGCTGGATTTCGACAGCTGGCTGGAAATGGGCGCACTGCCCTGTTCCGCCCCCAACGATGCCTCCGGCGCGCTCGACATTGGCGACGACTACGGTTTCGACACCGAATTCGACGCCCTGTATCCCGGCAGCCGGGTCAATCCGCTGGACCAGCTGGACTGGCACTGAGCCCGGCCGGCGACGCCTGACGCGCCTCGCGCCGCATCAGGTAAAGGATCAGCAGCAGGGCGGGAAGCCCGAGCAGTGAGGTGTACACGAAGAACAGCGGGTAACCGAGGTTCTCGACCACGAAACCGGACAGGCCCATGAGCAGCTTGCCGGGCAGTGCGAACATCGACGAAAACAGGGCGTACTGCGTGGCCGTGTAGGCCGGACTGGTCAGTCCCGACAGGTAGGCGATCAGCGCCGTGCCGGCCACCCCCATGGCCAGGTTATCGGCACCGATCACGAGGGCGAGACCGACCAGACCGGGGGATTCCGTCATCGCCAGGGCGAGGAAACACAGGTTGGTCCCGATCACCAGCACCGCGCCGGTGAGCAGTGATCGCATCGTGCCCAGCCGGGCGATGACCACGCCGCCCAGGACCGCCCCCAGAATCTGGGTGAACACGCCCAGACCTTTCACGATGGCGGCGATTTCCTTCAGCGTATAGCCGATATCCAGATAGAAAGGGTTGGCCATCACGCCCATGGTGAAATCGGTCAGGCGGTAACTGCCGATCAGCATCAGCACCAGCAGGGCCAGACGCGGGCCCATGCGGGCGACGAAATCCACAAAGGGGCAGACCACCGCACCGATGAACCAGCCGCCGAGTTCCCTCAGCGGCCCGGGCCAGTGGGCCCGGTCTTCCAGCCAGTCCACGACCTGCTGCTCGCGCCGCGCGCTTTCCGGCGTCACCCGTGTTTCCGGCTCGGCCACCAGCAATGTCGTGATCACCCCGATACCGACCAGAGCCGCCATGCTCAGATAAGCGGCGCGCCAACCGTCATCGGCGGCGATCCACAGCGCGCCCGCCCCGGCGACGACGATGGCGAGACGGTAGCCCAGCTGGTAGGCAGCGGCCATCGCGCCCTGCTTGTCCTGCGGCATGGCCTCGATGCGCCAGGCGTCGATGGCGATGTCCTGGGTGGCCGAGGAAAAGGCCACCAGCAGGGCCAGGGCCGCGAAAATCGCCAGATTGCCGGCCGGATCCTGCAGGGCCAGACCCGCCAGCCCCCCGGCAATGCCGGCCTGGGCCAGCAGCATCCAGGAGCGGCGCCGACCCAGGGCGCGGGTCAGCAAGGGCAGCGGCAGGCGATCGACCACCGGGGCCCAGAAGAATTTCACCGTGTAGGCCAGACCGACCCAGGACAGCATGCCGATGGTGGCGCGATCGATACCGGCCTGCGTCAGCCAGGCGGACAGGGTGGAAAAGACCAGCAGAAAGGGCAGCCCGGCGGAAAAACCGAGAAACAGCATGGCCGCGATCCGCGGGTGGCGGTAGACCGCGGCGGCGTCCAGCCAGGCCCTGATGCGCGGCGTCACCAGTCAGCCAGTGCGTAATCGACGATGAGCGGAGCGTGGTCGGAAAAGAACTCGTCCTTGTAGACCCAGGCCTCTTGAATGCTGCCCTTCAGCACCGGCGAGGCGATCTGGTAATCGATACGCCACCCCACATTGTTTTCCCGCGCGCGGCCACGGTTGGACCACCAGGTGTAGGCCTCGCCGGTCGCCTCCGGATGCAGTTCGCGGTAGGCGTCCAGCCAGCCCAGTTCCTCGATCACCTGACTCATCCAGGCCCTTTCCTCGGGCAGGAAACCGGAATTCTTCTGGTTGGACTTCCAGTTCTTCAGATCGATCTCGCGGTGGGCAATGTTCCAGTCCCCGCAGAGGATGTAACGACGACCGTCCTCGCGCCACTGCCGCAGCTTGACCATGAACTCGTCGAGGAACCGGTACTTGGCGGACTGCCTGTCTTCGCTGGAGGAGCCCGAAGGCAGGTACAGGGAGACGACGGACAGGTCCCCGTAGCGGGCCTCGATGTAACGGCCTTCGGGGTCGAATTCGGCCGATCCGAAGCCGCGCACCCATTCATCCGGCTCACGCCGGCAATACAGGGCAACGCCGCTGTATCCCTTTTTGACCGTGGCGTCCTCGTAGGCGCAGTGATAACCCGGCGGATAGTAAAGCTCGCTGCCTTCCAGCTGGTGCTCCTGCGCCTTGGTCTCCTGGATGCAGACCACATCGGCCTGTTGCTCTGCCAGCCAATCGAAAACGCCCTTGCGGCCGGCGGCGCGAATGCCGTTGGCATTCAGACTGATGATTCGCATGCTTGGGATCGGGGGGAATCAGCGGGCCATAATAGCGGCTCGATCCGTCCGGAGAAAATGGCGCATGCCTGTCATCCACTGGTTTCGCCGCGATCTGCGCCTGACCGACAACCCCGCCCTGGAATGGGCGGCGGACCAGGGGCAGCCGTTGCTGCTGGTCTACATCCACAGCCCCGAGGAAGATGGGTCGTGGGCTCCGGGCGCCGCCAGCCGCTGGTGGCTGCATGAATCGCTGCAGCGACTGGACCGGTCACTGCAGGACCGGGGCCAAGGACTGATCCTGCGACAGGGCAAGGCGGCGCAGGTGCTGGATGACCTGATCCGGCAGACCGGCGCCAGCGCCGTGAGCTGGAACCGCCTGTACGAGCCTGCCCCTCTCGAACGGGACCGGGGCATCGAAGCGGCATTGCGCAAGCAGGGCCTGGAAGTGCACGTGGCGAATGCGGGCCTGCTGATCGAGCCCGGCGAGGTCGCCACCGGCCAGGGTCAGCCGTACCGGGTTTTCACCCCGTTCTGGAAGAGCGTGCTGCAACGCCTGGCCCAGCCAAGGATCAGCCCCGCGGCGGAACTGCCGCCGCCGCCACGCCTGGACTCGGAGCCCCTCGCCACGCTGGGCCTGCACCCCGGACACGCCTGGGCGGACAAACTGGCCGGCCACTGGACACCCGGCGAGGACGCCGCCCTCGAGCGGCTGGAGCAATTCAGCGCCAGCGGCTTAGCCCGCTATGCGCAGGCACGCGACCGGCCTGACCTGGATGGCACCTCCGCACTGTCGCCGTATCTGCATTTCGGCGAGATCGGCCCGCGTCAGGTCATGGCGGAAGCCGGCCCGCCGGAGCCTGGAAACCGGTTCCTTGCCGAACTCGGCTGGCGTGAGTTCGCCCGCCATCTGCTGTTTCACTTCCCGCAGAGTTGCGACTCGGCCCTGAACCCGCGCTACACCGGCTTCCCCTGGCGTGCGGGTGCAGAGGCACGGGAGGATCTGCGAGCCTGGCAGCGCGGCGAAACCGGCATCGACCTGGTCGACGCCGGCATGCGCCAGCTCTGGGACACCGGCTGGATGCACAATCGGGTGCGCATGATCTGCGCCAGCCTGCTGACCAAGAACCTGGGCGTGCACTGGCTGGAAGGGGCCCGCTGGTTCTGGGACACGCTGGTGGATGCCGATCTGGCCAGCAACAGCCTGGGCTGGCAGTGGGTGGCTGGCTGCGGCGCCGATGCTGCACCCTACTTCCGCATCTTCAACCCGGACACCCAGGCCGAAAAGTTCGACCCGGCCGGCGATTACCGCCGACGCTGGCTGAGCGGGCCGCGCCCGACTCCGATCGTGGACCTGAAGACCTCGCGCCAGCAGGCCCTGGATAGCTACGCGAAATGGCGCGACAACCCCGACTTGGTTTAATGTCGGCCGCCCCTTGAGGCAGCCAAGACCGGATCATGCAGGCCTACCAGACAGATTTCCTCCAGCTCGCGGCCGATTGCGGCGTACTGCGCTTCGGACAGTTCACGCTCAAGTCGGGCCGGGTCAGTCCCTATTTCTTCAACCTCGGGCAGATCAGTTCCGGCCAGGCCATGCGCCGCCTCGCCGACGCCTATGCTCAGGCCATCATCGAAAGCGGGCTGGAGTTCGACATGCTGTTCGGCCCGGCTTACAAGGGCATTCCGCTGGTCACGGCGGTCGCCATCGCGCTGGCCGAGCACGGCCGCGATCACCCTTTCGCCTTCAATCGCAAGGAAGCCAAGGACCATGGCGAGGGGGGCAATATTGTTGGCGCACCACTGGCCGGCCGGGTGCTGATCCTGGACGACGTGCTCACCGCGGGCACCGCGGCCCGCGAGGCCATCGCCCTGATCCGCGGGGCCGGGGCGCAACCGGTGGCGGCCATGCTGGCCTTCGACCGGCAGGAGAAGGGTCAGGGCGAGCGTTCAGCCGTGGCCGAACTCGCTGCCGAGCAGCAGCTGGATGTCCGCGCCCTGGCCGGGCTGTCCGACCTGGAGACCTGGCTGAAGGACAGCGGGGCCGAGGAACAGCACGCGCAGATCGCGGCCTACCGCTCGCGCTACGGCGCCAGTGGCAACGGATAGCACGCAGGCCGGGGCCACCGGCGCGCTATTTTCTTATTCCGTTTATGCCTCAACCATCGCATTTCTTATTCCACTAAAGTAAGTTTGCCGACCCTGTCCCATGGATGAACCGATGAGCCAAGCCGCAGAAGCCGTCGTCGAGCCCGTTGCGCACAACAGCGCCGGCCTGGACGCGGACGCCATCGCCGAGCTCAATCGCCGCTACGCGCCGCTGGATTTCGCCCAGCGCCTGCGCCAGCTGTACGAAGATTTCGCCCCGGAAAAGGTCCTGGTGACCTCATCCTTCGCCGCCACCTCAGCCTACTTCCTGCACATCATCAAGAGCATCCGGGCGGAACAGCGCATCGCCTTCATCGACACGGGTTTCCATTTTCTGGAAACCGTGCTCTACAAGGATTACCTGACCAAGCTGCTGGACCTGGACGTATTCAGCCTGCGCGCGGAACAGTGGAAGCACGAGTTCACGGAAACCGATCGCACCTACGAGAAGAACCCGGATTTCTGCTGCAGCATCAACAAGGTGGAGCCGCTGGAGGCGATCAAGCCCAACTATCATGTCTGGGTCTCCAGCCTGATGTCCTGGCAGACGGACGAAAGGGCCCAGATGGAGATCTTCGAAGAGCGTCGCGGCATCATCAAGTTCAACCCGATGATCGACGTCAGCCAGGACGAGCGTGACGCCTACATCAGCGAGCACAAGCTGCCCTTCCACCCCCTGGTGCCGCACGGCTATTCCTCGATCGGCTGCACCCACTGCACGGTCAAGGGCGAAGGTCGATCGGGCCGCTGGGCCGGCAAGCCGAAAACGGAGTGCGGACTGCACCAGTAGCCCCCCGAGCTTGGTATGCTTGGAGCCATGTGCGCGCGTTATCACACCATGCCCGTTCTGGCCCTGATTCTCTGCCTGCTCGTCGCCACGCCCTCGCTGGCGAAGGTTTACCGCTGGGTGGATGAAGACGGCCGCGTGCATTACGGCGATCGCATTCCGCCCAAGTACGCCCAGCAGGAGAGACAGGAGCTGAACGAGCGCGGCATCGTCATCAACGAGCGCAATGCGCCGCCGACTGCGGAAGAGCTCGAGGCGCGTCGGGCGCGCGAAGCTGCCGCGGAGAAGGCGCGGCGCGCAGCCGAGGAACAGGCCCGTTACGACAGCTTTCTGCTCGGCACCTATGCGACCCAGGATCAAATCCTGCTGCGGCGGGATGAACAGCTCGGCATCCTCGACTCGCGCATCGCCTCGGCCGA
>JBFKIN010000026.1:0-16374 GCA_041632255.1 Oceanococcus sp.
CGCAGCACCGTGCCCTTGGCCGGGCGGAACTGCTTGCCGCGCACCAGGTCGGCCCGCTGCGCGGCGCGCACGGTGTCTATCGGGATGGCGCTGATGCCGAAGCCGCTGGTGAGATCAATACCGGGGCGGGCTACCTCCAGCAATTCCAGGACCCGGAAGGAACAGTTCTCGTCGAAGAAGTAGTAGGCGAAATTGATGCCCTGCAGCTCCCACAGATGACGGATCAGCTGCATCGTCTCCGCGGCGCTGAGGTTCAGCGGGTATTCCCAGATGTCGCGGTTTTCGTCCCGGTTGTACTCCTGAATTTTCTTGTAGTAGTGATCCACCTTGTACTGGCCCGGGTAGCCGCCGGTGAGCCCCTTGAACGCATAGAACATGCCGTTGTCGCTGGGGTCCACCTCGGCGCCGAAGTTGACCGCGAAGGACAGGTATTCGGCGCCGCCGCTGCTGTCCTCGGGATCCAGCCGCAGCAGCGTATGGCCGAACATGGACGAGGGGCTGTTCAGGTAATACGAGGGGAAGACCAGCACCGCGCGGCTGGCCTGGACCAGTTCGCTGAATGTCCGCCAGGCGGCGCAGTCCGGCTGCGGCAGGCCCTCCAGCCCCAGGGTCTGCTGCAGCCAGTGGGCGCGCGCCACGAAGCGGCACTGCGCGTGCTCATCGCCGAGCGCGGCCGGCGCATAGAGCGCCTGCAGGGTCGCCTCGAGCTCGGCGGCGGGGTCGCTCCCGCCACTCCTGGCGAGAAAGAAGCGCGGGTCGTCGGCATGGCTGCGCCAGGAGCCTGGCGCGCCATCAGCGTGCAACAGGTTCAGCCATTGCCCGCGCAGCCACAACTGTTCCTCGCGGGCGCTGTCCCAGGCGGCACTGGCATCGGCGACCCGGGCAGGCTGCGCCGAGGTCGCGCCGGCGATCAGGAGCAGCAGGACAGGGATGAGGGCGCGAATCGGGCGCATGAATGGCGGACGCATAAAAAAGGCCCGGTATGGTACCGGGCCTGAGTGACATCCGGGCCGCCTGGGCGGCGGAGGTATCAGCTGACGACGTACTTCGACAGGCGGGCGTCGCTCCGCATCAGGATTTCCAGGGACGCGATCACCTCTTCCGCGGTGACGCTTTCGCTCGGAAACAGGGTGGCGAAGTTGTCGTGCGTGAGTTGCGCGAAGGCGGGTCGGTCCTCCTCGGCGACGCCGATGGCGACGGCCACGGCAGTCAGCGCATCGCCTTCCCCGACGGCGACATCTTCGGAGAACTCATCGAGCATCGCCTGTACCATCGCCTTGCCGCCGTAGGTCAGCGTGCCGTCGGTGGAACAGCCGTTGGTGCCGGAGGTCATGCCGAACGTGGCATTGCCCGAGGTGCCATTGGTGGTGAGGGCCAGGAAGTGATAGACAATCCCCGACTGACCAGCGAACAGCATGTTGCCCCAGCCGCAGTTCGGGCCGCCCGGAGACACCGCAACAGCCATCGAGGATGCGCCGAGCAGGACGGCGCCAGTAAGCAGTTTCTTCATGTGTAACTCCCTCATTCGAAAGTATATGGACCAAGCCCGCGATCCGGGAGTCATACTAAGCCGCTGGCGAACGCGCCTGCAAGCGGCTTTCTCGCACTCGTGAAGCCGCTCCAGATGGCGCTGCGCACGGCTTTGTGGCTGCTGCTTGGCGGGGCGTTGTCAGTCGCCTCCGCGTCGTCCGATCCGGAGTCCGACGCGGCCGCCGACCCATTGTGGCGACGGCTGCTGCACCTGGACGCCGACGGCCACAGCCGCATCGACAGTCCCGAGGCCTTTCTGTCCAGCGCCGGTGCCGGTGCCGGTCTTGCCCTGGCCGAGTTGCGGGCCGGCCTGGCCGCCCTGGCCGCCGGGGAGGCCCGATATTCCTGCCGCTTCCCGGCGCGCGCCGATTTCCTGCGGGCGCGCTTTCCGGCGCGGGCACAAACCTGGCCGCGGCCGGACTGCCCGCAATACCGGGCCTGGCGGGCGAGCCTGCCCGATGACCGTGTCACCCTGGTGTTCGCTTCGGCCTACATGAACAACCCCTCGTCCATGTTCGGCCATACCCTGTTGCGGCTGGATCGCGACGATGCGGCGCCGCTGCTGTCGCGGGCGGTGAACTTCGCCGCGCGGACCCGCGACAGCCAGGGCATCGCCTACGCCGTCAAGGGCCTGACCGGCGGCTATCCGGGGCAGTACGGCATCTATCCCTACTACGACAAGGTGCGGGACTATGCCCGGATCGAAAACCGCGATCTGTGGGAATACGCACTGGCCCTGGAGCCGGCAGCCATCAACCGCCTGCTCGCCCACCTGTGGGAACTGCGGGAACTGCACTTTGATTATTTTTTCCTCGACGAGAACTGCAGCTACCAGTTGCTCGCCCTGCTGGAGGTCGCCCGTCCCGACCTCAACCTGACCGGCCCGTTTCGCTACTGGGCGTCACCGGTGGAGACCATCCGCCATCTGCGTGCGCAGCCCGGTCTGGTCGCCGCGGTGACACATCGCCCGGCTCTGCAGACCCAGCTGCTGCAAGGCCTGGCTTCGCTGGACGAGGGCCAGGCGCTTGCCCTCGGGCAGGTCCTGGCCGGTGGCGACTGGCCGGTGCAGAGGTCGCCCGAGGAGCAGGCCCGGCTCGCCGAGCTGGTGCATGACTGGGCCTGGTACCAGCAGCAGAACAGGGCCTGGATCAGCGGCCGTCTGCCGGCGGCGCGGCGCGCCGGACTGCCGGTCCTGGCCGAGGATGCCCTGATCCGGCGCAGCCGCCTGCCGGATCCGCCCACGCTCGATACCGGCCCGTCGCCGACTGAACCGGATCAGGGGCATCCCGGGGAACGGCTGAGCGTGGGGCTGGACTGGCAGGACGGGGCAGGTGGCGCGCTGCTGCTGGGCTGGCGGCCCGTGCAGCACGATCTGCTTGATCCGCCAAGGGCTTATGCCGCAGGGGCGGCCATCGAGGTGTTGTCGCTGGCCGTGAGCGCCGGTCAGGGCAGGGCGCGGCTGCACTCGGCCAGTGCGATCCGGATTGATTCGCGGGCGCCGCGCGACCGCTGGTTCCAGCCCTGGTCGTGGCGGGTGGAGGCCGGCTTCGAACGTCCGCAGTGGTCGGTGCCCGGGCACGGTCAGCTGGGCGGTGGCATCGGCGTCAGCTGGGGGCGGGGGCTCGCTTTCGATGCCCTGGTGCTGGGGGAATTGCTGCTTGGCCCGCGATTATCCCGGGACCGGGGCGCTGCACTGGGCCTGGAGCTCGGGCTGCGCGCTGGCGCGGGCGCCTGGAGCCTGCACTGGCAGGCGCGCCACCAGGCGTTGCTCGCTTTTGCCGGTAGCGAAGCCGGTGAGGCTGCCCTGCAGGCTGGTCTGAGCCGTGTCGTGCTGGGCCAGCAGTGGCAAATTGGTCCGCGTCTGGGCCTGCGGCTGGAAGCCCGTCGAATGTTTCGGCCGGCGACCAGCGGCATCAGCCTGAGTCTGCTCTGGTATGGCTGATCATCGCCGTTCGCCTCATCGCCCCTACAATGCTGGCCGGGACGGACCGGGAGGACGGCCGTGAGCGGAGAAATCAGCCTGTGGTACTGCCATCTGCCGGCCGGCGAGGTGCCCGCGGCGCTGCTGCAGGAACTGCCGGACGATCAGGCCCTGCGCATCGCCCAGATGACCCGGACCCCGGTGCGCCAGCAGCGCCTGCTGGCCTGGTACCTGCGTAATCGCCTGCTGGCCGAGGAACTGGGCGTGAGTGTGGCGGAACTGCGTTTCGCGGAGGGTGAGCACGGCAAGCCAAGGCTGGATGGCCCGCAGGGTGAACTGCACTTCAATCTCAGCCACGCCGATGCCTGTGTCGCGGTGGCCTGCGGCATGCAGGCCCTCGGCGTGGACGTGGAAGCGCGGCTGCGGTCCGCGGACTGGGGGCGAATCGGCGCCCGCCTGTTCAGCGCGGACGAGCAGGTCCTGCTGGACAGCCTGCCCGCCCGCCAACGCAGCCTTCAGGCTGCCGCCTTGTGGTCGGCCAAGGAAGCCTGGTCCAAGGCCGGCGGACGGGGTATTGCCGGTTTTGCCGACGATCCGTCCTTCCGCCTGGTGAACGGTACCTGGCAGGCGCCCGCCGGGCTGTTCCGGCAGTACGAGTTGCCCGGTCATGTGCTGAGCCTGGCTTCGCCACGGGCGGCGGCCGAACCGGCGGTCCGGGCCTGGGAGCTGAGCCTGTACCCGGTGTCTGGTGGCTGGCGTCTGCGCCGGAAATCGGCAAAGCTCAAAGCCATGGGGATGAGCGCATGAGAATCACGCCAGCCGGCGGCCTGACCGGTGTGGCCCAGTGTCGGTCGCCGAATCAGGATGCACGGCCCGACCCGCAGGACATCAGCCTGCTGGTGATCCACGGCATCAGCCTGCCGCCCGGCCGTTTCGGCGGCCCGCATGTCCGTGAGCTGTTCTGCAATGCCCTGGATCCGGCGGCCGATCCCTTTTTTGCCGAGATCTGCGAGCTGCGCGTCTCGGCCCACCTGTTCATCCGTCGTGACGGGCGCATGATGCAGTTCGTGCCGTTCAGCCGCCGGGCCTGGCATGCCGGACAGTCGGTCTTCGAGGGGCGGGAGCGCTGCAATGACTTCTCCATCGGCATCGAGCTGGAAGGCACGGACGAGCATCCCTATACAGGCAGTCAGTATCGTCAGCTGACGCGGGTCGCCCGGCTGCTCCTCAGGGCCTATCCGGCGATCAGCACGGAGCGCATTGTCGGGCACAGTGACATCGCCCCGGGACGCAAGACCGACCCGGGAGAGCATTTCGACTGGCGCCGCCTGCGTCGGGCCCTGCAGGGGCATGCCGCGTGAGATATCCGGTCTGCGCCCTGCTCATCCTGAGCCTGCTGGGCTGCGACAGCGGCGGGCGTCTCCAGGCCGGGGGTCGCGGGGACGGGCAGCCTGGCCCCGCGGCGGAGCCGGGGCAGCCGCGGATACTGGTCGATCCGCTCGGCGAAGCCCTGCTGCCTTTCGGCCTGGGTTTTCGGGTCCTGACAACGCTGGGGCCAGCGGGCGAGGCGCAGGAGTCCTTCGGCGTCGATCTGCTGCCCCTGCTCATCGATGTCGATGGCGATCTGACGACTGGTGTGGGCGGCGCCGACATCGCGGTCCAGGTCGGTGCCCTGCCCCTGGCCTACGCGCTGGAGGTGCGGGTGCTGCCGAATGCGCCCCGGCCGCTGCCATTGCGGCTGGAGGCGGAGTTTTCCGACCCGCTGTTGCTGCTCGGCGGCGCCGTGGGCGAGTTCATCCGCATGGGCTATGACGCCCGCAGCAGTGACGCGCCGGGTCTGTTTCGCGAGGCCGTGCTGCTGGCGGACGTGCCCGAGTCCCTGCTCGGCCTGCAGTCGGCCACCCTGGAGATCACGGTGGAGCAGGGCGGCGACTCACTGACCGCGCTGGGAGGCACGTTCAGCCAGACGGAGGAACAGCGTATCGACCGGCTGGCCATCGCCGTGGCGATGCAGCCGCCGCCGCCGGTCACGCGGGTGGAGGCCCTCTTCGGGCAGGCCCTGAGCGGCGGCCACTACCAGGTCAGCAGCAGCGCGGCGAGCCATTTCGACATTGCGCTGCAGACGCGCGACCCCCAGGGCGCTGCCGAGCGGCAACGCCTCGTGCTGGATCGGATCGAAGGGGCGATCAGCCTGCAGCTGGAGGAAGAGGCCGGGACCCGGCTGGACTTCAGCGCGGACAATCGCTCCGCCAGCGTCGAATTCGAAGCCCGCCGGCCGGGTTGCGAGATCCTCGCATCGCTGGCGCCGTTGCCGCGCAGCCTGATCGCCTGTCTGGGGCCGGATGACGCCTGCGGCAGCCACGGCAGCGGTACCCAGTCCTCACTGAGCCTGCGGGCTGACGAGCCGGTCCTGCTGAATTACCAGGCATGGCAGGGCGATGAACGGGTGCTGGTGGAGGACATGATCGTGGAAGCTCTCGCGGTGGATTTCGGCGCCTCCGGCTCCTTTCGCAAGGGCTACGTCTGGTTCGACACGGACGAGCGCCTGTTCCAGGGGCGGATCCGCCGGGAAGATCCGCGGCGCGGTTTCGATCTGTCTTTTGGCCCGCAGACGCGCGCCCAGGACCGGCTGGTGACCTGGAAGAACTACATCCAGACGGACCGCCGCGAGGGCAGCATGCGCTGCCCGGGCGGCGCGGACCTGGCGCTGAAGGTCGATGGGCGCTTCTACGATGCCGATTTCGTGGTGGACACGCTATGCCAGTGAGACACGGTCGCATCATCGCCTCGGGCTTTCGGCCGCACCCGCTGCTGGCCCAGGCCCATCTGCAGACGGCGCTGCCCACGCTGTTGCGGCCGCTGCCGCCGCTGCATCTGGATATCGAACGCTGGGAGCGTCCGGATGGCGATTTCGTCGATATCGGCTGGTTCGAGCGGCCGCAAGCCGGCCAGCCCCTGGCCGTGCTGGTCCACGGGTTGACCGGAGGCTTCGAGTCCAAGTATCTGCGCGCCACCGCGGCGCGTCTGCGCCATGCCGGCTGGGCGGGTCTGATCCTGCAGCTGCGCGGCGCCGGGCCCGAGCCCAACCGGCTGGCCCGGAATTACCATCAGGGTGATACCGCGGATCTCATCGCCCTGCTGCAGCGGCTGCGGGAGGCGCATCCGGAAACGGTCATCGCCAGCCTCGGCTGGTCCCTGGGTGGCAACATCGTGCTCAAGGCGGCGGGGGAGCTGGGCGAGGACCATCCCGCCGATCTCGTCACCGCCGCCAGCGTGCCCTTCCGGCTGGAACCCTGTGCCCAGCGGCTGCGTCAAGGCGCCTCGCGCATCTACCAGCGCCGGTTGCTGCGCGATCTCAAGGCGATGGCGCAGCGCAAGCATGCCGCCGTCGGTCTGCCCGAGATGATCGATGTGCCGGCCATGCTGAGCGCCCGCGACTTCTTCGATTTCGATGATGCCTGGACCGCGCCGCTGCACGGCTTCGACGATGCGCTGGATTACTACCGGCGCTGCGAGTGCGGTCCCTATCTGCGCACGATCCAGCGGCCGACCCTGATCGTGCACAGCCGCGACGACCCCTTCATGAGCCCGGACATCCTGCCGTCAGACCGCGCGCTGGGTCCGGACGTGACCCTCGAACTGAGCGAACACGGTGGCCATGTCGGCTTTGTCGGACGCAACGCCTGGGGCGGTCCGCTGTTCTGGCTGGAACGCCGGCTGGCTGACTGGCTGCAGCAGCAGCTTGCCCGCTGCGCCGCCGTTCAGTCCGGTCCGGCGAGGATTTCCGCGCAGGCTGGCGAGGCGTAGAAGGCGCGCAGGCGCGGCTCCAGCCAGGTCTCGAGCAGGCCCGTGCTGTGAGCGTTGGCCAGCAATTCGGGCATCAGGCTTTGCAGTTCGGCGGCCAGGCCGTCTCGGCTCAGCCCAATGTGCTCCAGCAACAGCTGGATGTTCTCGCTGCCATAGCCGTCGTAGAAGCCGTACACCCCCTCGGTGATCAGTTCCTGGATGTACTCGGTCTGGCGCAGGTCTTCCCAGATCGCCAGCACGAAGCTCACCAGACGGTCGATCTCATCGTCACTGAGCAATTCGGAGACGGTCAGCTGGGCGTCCTTGCTGCTGTCCCAGATGCGATCGGACAGGTCTCGAATGGCCTCGTCATTGAGCGCCTCCAGCAGGAATTCGCGGCTGCCGCGGATGGTTTTTGCCGTGTTGGCCTCGATGTACCTGCGCAGTCGCTCCTCGATCGCGCCTTCCAGGCCCGGCACCCGCCTGTTCAGGGCCGCCGCCCCGCTCTTGAGCACGCGTGACATGCCGGGCAGCTTCTGCGCCACACTGGACTCTCCGGTGAGGTAGTCGCGGATGCCGCTGTACATCACGTTGGAGATCAGCATGGCGTAGACCGGGCTCTGGGTGGCCTGGGTGATCAGGCTCTCGCGCAGGCGCTTGAGTTCCACGATGAGGTCGGTGCCCGCTTCGATCAGCTGGTCATCCAGCACGTCGCCGAGCCGGGTTTCGCCGTTCACCGGCAGGTGGATCAGGCGCTTGGTCACATTGCCGATGAGCACGCTGACGGTGTCCGGCAGGTACCAGTCGTCGATCCAGCGCCGGATGGTGTCCACGGCGCTGGCGGCTGGCAGCAGGTCCTCAAGCCGGGTTTGCCCGGCCCAGTCCCACAGCTGATCCAGCAGCTCCTCCAGGGCCTCTGGCGCGGACTCACCGGTCCATCGGGCCAGTTCGAACTGCAGATGCGCCTGCAGCAGCTGTTCGGCCTTGTCCATCTGGAGCACTCCCGGGTCAGCCTGCAGTGGTTTCGGCTCCAATCATGGCGCAAAGTTCGTTCAACATCACGCGCAATTCGCTGGTCATCAGGCTGAAATCGGTTTCGAACTTCTGTTCCGCATCGACCTCGTGGCTTTCCGAGTCGTCGCGCTCCATGTCGAGGAACTTCAGGCGCTTGATCTGGAGGTTGTCGTGGAGAACGAAAGACAGCTTGTCGTTCCAGGACAGGCCCAGCTTGCTGACCCGTTTGCCGGCCTTGATGTGCTTGCCGATTTCCTCGGTGTTCAGCGGGTGACGAAGGTAGCGGACGGTGGACTTGGTGTCCTCGCTGCCATTGAGCTCGCATTCGTCCTCGATGCTGAAGCGCCCCGGCGCCTGATTGGCGGCCAGCCATTCGGTCATGATCGCGGACAGGGCCATCTGCGGCTCGACCAGCTGCGCCGAAGGCATATCCGGTGCGGTCATGCGCAGGTGCTCGATCAGGTTCTCGGCGGTGGCGGCCGATGCTGCGTCGACCACCAGCCAGCCCTCTTCGGTGTCGAGCCAGGCGCGGACCTGCTTGCGCCGGGCGAAGGCGCGCGGCATCAGGTCGAGGGTCACCTCATCCTTGATGTCGCGCATCTGCTTGCGACCCGGCTTGTAGCCGCGCTGTGCTTCGAAGCTCTTCGCCTTGTCCTTGGCCACCTGATTGATCACAGCGGCGGGCAGCAGCTTTTCCTCGATGCCCTGGGCGATCAGAAGATGCGGCAGCAGGGCCTCGACCAGGGCGCCGTCCTCATCCCTGGGACCGACCCAGCCCCGGCTGAGCGCGGTCTGGCCACTGCAGGGCATCAGCGGCTTGACCTGAAGGATTTCCTCCAGATTGCCGGGCGTGATCGGCCAGGGGGCGCTGAGGCGAAACAGGCAGAGATTCTTGAACCACATGCAAAAACTTTCCGGGAGGGAAGGGGCGCGGATCATAGCAGGGCCGGCCCGGGGCATGGACAGCCCGGATCCGGCGCGGTGTAATGCCGCAGGGGGAGTCACAAGGGGATGCGAGCATGAGCGAGCCGCAGGCGCGCGGGGAACTGACCCGCCAGGGCACCAACGCGCTGTATCAGGCGCTTTACCGGGAACTCAAGAGCCGGGCCCACTGGGAACGGCGCAAGGTGGTGGCCGGCCAGACCTTTTCCACCACGGTGCTGGTCAACGAGGCCTTCTTCAAGCTGGCCAAGATGGAGGCGTTCGCCAGCCGGGCGCATTTTCTGAACACCGCAGCGGCGGCCATGCGCCAGGTGCTGGTGGACCGTGCCCGCGCGGCGCTGGCGGAGAAGCGGGGCAGTGGCCAGAAGCCCATGTCGCTGGATGACAGCGGTCTGGGCCTGATGCCGGTGGATCCCGCCGATGGCGCCGACGCGCTGGTCGAACTGGATGATGCGCTGCAGCGCCTGGCGGCGCTCAATCCGCGCCTGGTGCAGGTGGTCGAGTGCCGTTATTTCAGCGGTTACTCGGATGCCGAAACCGCCGAGGCGCTGGGCGTCAATGAACGCACCGTGCGGCGCGACTGGCTCAAGGCCAAGGCCTGGCTGTACGACGCGCTGCAGGGCTGAACCGGAGCGGATCGCGCGGGTTCAGGGCGGGCCGCTCAGCGTGATGGCGGCCAGCTGGATCGACAGCGGGTGTTCGCTGCCGAACTGCTTGCGGGCTGAGTCACGCGCCTGCTGGAGCAGTGGCCGTGCGTCCTCGTTCCGGCCCTGGTCAGCCAGCAGCCGGGCCAGCTCGCCCTGCATGCGCAGGGCCTCGAAATGCCCCTCTCGCCGGGCCGAGATCTTCCGGGCGATGGCCTGCTGATATCGGCCGGCCGCCGCGACCGGTTCGCCCCGCGCAGTCAGCCAGCGGGCCTGCCAGGCCAGCGCGTCCGCGTACTGGTTCAGCGCGGCGCCACCATAGTGACGCAGGGCCTCCAGGCTCTGGTCGAACAGCGCCTGTGCTGCGGCCTGCTCGTCGCTGGCCCGCATGAGGCTGGCCAGAACGCTGCGATTGAGCTGGTGCCAGGGTGACTGGCGGCCTTCGGCAGCCGCCATGCCGTCGCTGAGCAGCGCCCGCGCTTCGTCGGGCAAGCCATCCTCGATCAGGGCTTCGGCCAGGGCATAGACCGCACTGGCATGCAGACGGCTGCCGGCCCCGGCGTACTTCTCGGCCATCCAGACGCCCTGCTCCAAAAGACGCATGCCGGCATTGCGCCGCCCGTTCAGGCGATGGGCGGTGCCCAGATTCTTCATCAGGGTGGCCAGGGCGGCGGAAGGGCCATACAGCTCGGTGCGCAGTTCCAGGGCTTCGGCCAGACGCCGTTCTCCGGTGACCGGATCGCCATGGCGCAGGGCGAACAGGCCCCAGTTGCCGAGCAGGTTGAGGGCATCCGGCGAGCGGCTGCGATCGATGGCCTGCCACACCGCCCAGGCGCGTTCGCAGGCCACGAGCGCCGCGCCCAGATCGTTGTTGTAGTAATGCGCCACGGCCAGATTGATCAGCACGATGCCGGTGTCGGCATGAGCTTCGCCCCAGTGCTGACGCGCTTCGCTGGCGGCCCGTTCCAGGATGCCCACGGCCTCTTCCGGGCGTCCATCGGCGCGGGCCAGCTGCGAGGTCAGGGTCGCCGCCCAGATGCGCTCGGCCCGATAACGCTGAGGCTGGCGGGCCCAGATGCCGGCAGCGCGATCATGCCGCTGCCGGGCCTGCTCGAGCTCGCCGTCGCGGTAGGCGATATGGGCCAGATCGATCTGGATGCTGGCCAGGATGTCTTCGCCCATGTCCGGGCTGTACCGGGCCTCGGCGCGGCGCAGCAGCTCGCCTGCGGCGGCGAAATCCTCCGTCGCCAGCAGCAGTTCGCCCAGCATCTGCATCAGCCGTGTCGCGGTGGCGGGGTCATCGCGAAAGTCCCTTTCGATCTGTTCCGCACTGTGGGCGAACAGCTCCCGGGCGCTGAGTTCGGCGCTCTCGCTGCTGGCGCTCTTGAACAGCTGCATCATGGCGCTCTGCATGGTGGTCAGGCGGCTGGCGTCGCGGCGCGCGGCATCCCGCTCGTTCGCGGCCACATGGGCCTGCCAGCTGGCCACCGCCAGACCGGCGAGCACGCTGAGGCTGACGGCCACGCCCGCCGCCACTCCCAGCCGGTTGCGGCGCAGGTACAGGCGCAGCCGATAGCCCAGCGCGGGCGCGCGCGCCTTCACCGGCTCGCTGCGCAGGAAGCGGGTGATGTCCTCGGCCAGCGCGCCGACACTCGGATAACGTTCACTGGCTGCCTTGCCCAGGGCCCGTTGGCAGATCGCATCCAGATCCGCTGGAAGCTGCAGCCTGGCCAGCCGGCTGGGGGGCTGCGGCATGGCGTGCTGCAGTCTGTCCAGCAGTTGCGGAAGGCTGGCCCCCTCCAGGTCCAGGGGCGGCTGCTCGCAGAGCAGGTAATACAGGGTCGCTCCCAGACCGTAGACATCCGTGGCGGTGGTGACCGGGCCGCCGGTCAACTGCTCCGGCGCGGCGTAGTTGGGGGTTGCCAGCGCCTGGGTGTCCCGGCTCGCCTGGCCGGGGCCCGTGAGCTTGGCGATGCCGAAATCCAGCAGCCGGGGTTCGCCGTGATCGTCGATCAGGATGTTGTCCGGCTTGATGTCCCGGTGCACCACGAGGTGGGCGTGGGCATAACTCACCGCGTCGCAGAGCCGCAGGAACAGGCGCAGGCGCTCATCCAGTCCGGGACTGTCTTCGGCCAGCCAGCGACCCAGGCTGCGGCCGTCGACATATTCGATGGCCATCCAGGGGCGGCCGTTCGGAGCCAGGCCGCCATCGATCAGGCGCGCGATATGCGGATGATTGAGCTGGGCCAGGATCTGGCGTTCGGACTCGAATCGGCTGGCCTGCGCCGGGTCGTCGCTGCGGATCAGCTTCAGGGCCACCGTCTGGCGGTACTGGCCGTCAGCCCGCTCCGCGCGATAGACCTCGCCCATGCCGCCGCGGCCCAGCAGCTCCTGCATTTTCCAGGGGCCGATCTGTTCCAGCACGGCCTGAGCAGGTTCATCCGCGGGGTTGCCCGCCTGCGGCAAGGCCTCCAGAAAGTCGCCCGCGGCCTGTTCGGCATCGAGCAGGCGCAGGACCCGCTCGGCCAGGGCCGCATCGCCGGCATGACGCCGCACGTAGTCGACCCGCTGCGCGGCGGGCTGGTCGAGCGCGGCGTCGAGCAGGGCCTCGATGGCCTGCCAGCGGTCGGTGTCATCCTGTCTCACGGTGGTGCTCGCGGACAAAGTCTTCAGTGTAGCGGTGCGTCGCGGAGCGCGCCCGTTTATCCTAGCCTCCGGCAGGATCCCCACGGGCGAGGAGGGTATGCAGATGAAAAGGGCAGAATGGCCGTGCTGGCGGCAGATGAGCGGATTGGTAGGCCTGCTGCTGGCGAGCAGCCTGGCATTGGCCGAGGGCAAGCTCAGCTATGGTCGCGAAGGCGCGGCACCGTCTCAGTTTCTGGAGATTGGCGCCAATGCGGTGCGCATGTCACAAGCTGGCCAGGGTCAGTGGATGCTGTACCGCGATCAGGACAGGACGCTGTACATCGTGGACGACAGCCAGCGCAGCTATCAGAAAGTGGATGCGGCACTGGTCAAGTCTCTGAAGCAGCAGATCAGCCGCATGCAGGCCCAGATCGAAGCGCAGCTGGCCGCGCTGCCGCCGGAGCAGCGTCAGATGATGCAGGGCATGATGCCGCGCATGCCGGACTTCGAGCAGGGCAACTATTCGGTCAAGCTGGGCAAGGACAAGCGCCAGGCGGCCGGTTATTCCTGCCGGCCACTGGTGGTGATGCAGGACGATACGCCGGTGGAGGAAATGTGTCTCGCGGCGATCAGCGAGCTCAAGCTCAGCAAGTCCGATCTCGCCCTGCTTGAGCGGATGGGCAAGACCATGGGCGAGCTGGCCGCCAGTTTCGGTGCCGGTTCAATGGCTGCGGTCATGGAGGCGAAAGAAGGCATCCCGGTCGAACATCGCGACCCGGGCGCGCCCCATCCGCGCTCCGTGCTGCTCGAGGTGGAGCCCGGTGCACAGCCGGCCGAACGCTTCAATCTGCCTGAAGGCTACAAGCCGCAGCCCCTGTTTCCGGGGCTGGAAGGATGAGCGAGCTGCTGCTCAGCCCCGTCCAGGCCAGGGTTGTCGCGGCGCTGGTGGAGAAGTCCCTGACGACGCCGCAGTACTACCCGATGACGGTGAATGCCCTCACTGCCGCCTGCAACCAGAAGAATTGTCGTCACCCGGTCATGCAGTTGCGCGAAGGCGAAGTGGGCTCGGCGCTGCTTGACCTGCTTGAGCTGGACCTCGTCGCCGAGGACCCCGGTGCGCGTTCACCGAAATGGCGGCATCGCTTCACCCATCAGTTGCTGCTCAAGCCGCCGTCCCAGGGCCTGCTGGTCACGCTGATGCTGCGCGGGCCGCAGACGCTGGCGGAGTTGCGCGCCAACGCGGCCAATCTGGGCGGCCCGGAGGATCAGGCCGAAGTGAAGGCCGTCCTGGATGATCTGGCTGACCGGGCCCAGCCGCTGGTCAAACGACTGGATCGGGAAGGCGGTCGCAGCCAGGAGCGCTACGCTCATCTGCTGTGCGGCGAAGAGGCGATACCCGAGATGGCTTCCGCGCCGGTCGCGGCATCGGGCGGTCTGGCAGCACGGGTGGACGAACTGGAGCGCCGGGTGGCCGAGCTGGAACGTTTGCTGCAGGCCTGAGCGGCGGGCCGCTCAGTAGTGTGGAGGGGGTTCGTCGCCGCCCTGGGCGCGGAAATCCTGAAACTGCTGGGACAGGCTGCGCAGCGCCACGGACAGCTTCTCCAGCTCGCGCTGCTGCGCCGCGATCACGTCATTGAGCTGGGCCAGGGTGTGGTCCTGGAACGCCAGACGACTCTGCAAATCCTCGATCTGCGCCTGCAGTTCCGACATCAGTCCTGGCGGCTGGTGATTTCCAGCAGGTGATAGCCGAACTGGGTCTTGACCGGCCCATGCACGGTGTTCAGTTCATCCCGAAACACCACCTGATCGAACTCGGGCACCATCATGCCCTTGCGGAAGCTGCCCAGGTCGCCGCCGGCCTGGCCGGAGGGACAGCTGGAATGCGCCCGGGCCACGTCGGCGAAATCCTCGCCATCGGCAATGCGCTGCTTCAGCGCCAGGCATTGTTCTTCAGAATCCACCAGGATGTGGCGGGCGGTCGCGGTGGGCATGGAGAATCTCCTCAACAGGCGCTGCAACATCGGTGAATTCCGGTGCTGACTCGGGGGGCGGTATTCTGCCCGCCGTGGACGCCGGGGTCCAGCCGCGCGATCATTCCGGGTGGCGTGGCGAATTGGCGCCGGCGGGACGCCGGCCCAGGGTCAGCGTGCGTCGACCTCGAGCTTGTCCTGGATTCGCTGCATCTGCTGACGGGCGGGTCCATGCGGAGGCACGTGATAGCGCCTGCTGGCCCGGTGGAGGGTCACCTTGTCCCGCGTGTCGCGGATCAGGCTGCCGACATGCAGTTCCTTGTCGCAGGCGTGGCGATACCCCTGCGGCGTGACCACGATGGCCAGTCCTTCACCGCTGTTCTCGAAATCGATGTAGTTCCGGTCGAACATGATGCGCAGGGCGTCGCGCAGATCACCCTGTCGCAGGCCGGTGTAGGCCCACAGGCCCTGAAGCTCGCGAAAGGGCATGGACGCATAGGCTTCGAGCTCGTGTTCCCTTAGGATACGGAACACGGCCTTTTCCAAAGTGCTTTCAGTGATATGCATGGTGGTCTCCAGCCTACTGCGGTATGCAGTCTGTCCAAGCCCATGGCAAGAAAAAGTGAATGGTGACTGAACGATTCGCGCGGATCGCGGCGACCGGCAGCTATCTGCCTGAACGCGTGGTCACCAATGCCGATCTCAAGACCGCGGTAGAGACCTCCGACGAGTGGATCGTCTCCCGCACCGGGATCGAGGCGCGGCATGTGGCGGCGGATGGCGAGATGACCTCGGACCTGGCCCTGGGTGCGGCGAAGGCTGCCATACAGGCCGGCGGCTTCGGGCCCCAGGACATCGATCTCATCGTGGTCGCCACCACCACCCCGGACATGGTCTTTCCTTCGACCGCCTGCATCCTGCAGCAGAAACTGGGGGTGACCCAGGGCGCGGCCTTCGACGTGCAGGCCGTGTGCACCGGTTTCATCTACGCCCTGGCCACAGCCAATGCGATGATCCGCATTGGCCAGCACCGTCGTGCGCTGGTGGTGGGGGCCGAGGTCTTCTCCCGCATCCTGGACTGGAATGACCGGCGCACCTGCGTGCTGTTCGGTGACGGCGCCGGCGCGGTGGTGCTGGAGGCCAGCGACAGCCCGGGCATCCTGTCCGCCCACCTGCATGCCGATGGCAGCCAGGGTGACATCCTGCGGGTCTCGGCCGGCCTGTCTGGCGGCGCGCTGACCGGTCACCCTTACCTGGAGATGGACGGTCAGGCGGTGTTCAAGCTGGCGGTCAACGTCTTGCACGATGTGGCCACCGAGGCGCTGCAGGCCAACGGCTATGGAGGCGAAGACCTGGACTGGTTCATTCCCCATCAGGCCAACCTGCGCATCATCCGCGGCATGGCGAAAAAGCTGAAAGTGCCCGAGGACAAGGTCGTCACCACGGTGCATCGCCACGGCAACACCTCAGCCGCCTCCGTGCCCCTGGCCCTGGACCACGCGGTGCGCGATGGCCGGGTCCAGCCCGGGCATCTGGTGATGCTGGAAGGGGTCGGCGGCGGCATGACCTGGGGTGCGGTGCTGCTGCGCTACTGAACAATGTCCCGCCCGGCCCGCAGAGAGAGGTCTGCAAAGGCACGAAGCGGACGCGGTTTCACACAGGCCCGAACGTCTGCCTGTGTCTACAGGCCAGGCGGTGAACTGGTCTGGCCCACGTCCCGGGCCGCCTCTTCCATCGTGATGTGCCCCGGCTGCTGCGCGACCCGTGCCAGCCAGGCCCGGATGCCGGGATAGTCGTCCAGGGCGAAGCCGCCTTCGGTGGCCCGGTGGGTGTAGGCGTACAGGCTGATGTCGGCCAGACTGTAGTGACCGCCGACGAACCAGTCGCGCCCGCTCAGGTGGGTTTCCATGCTGCTCAAGGCGGCATGCCCCCTGGGCAGAAG
>JBFKIN010000027.1:0-16318 GCA_041632255.1 Oceanococcus sp.
TCGCCGCCACAGTCCACGATCATCTGTTTGTAATCATCCATCGCATTGGCTTCCCGGGTGGCGATGAACGGGCTTCCGATGTAGGCCAGATCGGCACCCATGGCCTGCGCCGCGAGCACGGCATCGCCGGTGGCGATGCAGCCGGAGAGCAGCAGCGGACCGTCGAACCACTCCCGGATTTCCTGGATCAGGGCGAAGGGTGACAGCTGGCCGGCATGGCCGCCTGCTCCGGTGGCGACCGCGATCAGCCCATCGGCGCCCTTCTCGATCGCCTTGCGCGCGAACTTCTGGTTGATGATGTCATGCAGCACGATGCCGCCATAGGAGTGCACCGCCTCGTTGACATCGACCCTGGCACCCAGCGACGTGATCACGATGGGCACCTTGTACTTCACGCACATCTCCAGGTCGTGCTGCAGCCGGTCGTTCGACTTGTGCACGATCTGGTTGACCGCAAACGGCGCCGCCGGACTGTCCGGATTGGCCTGGTTGTGAGCGTCCAGTTCGTCGTTGATGCGCTGCAGCCATGTCTCCAGCATTTCGGCCGGGCGGGCGTTCAGCGCCGGAAAGGACCCGACGATGCCCGCCTTGCACTGGGCAATGACCAGGTCCGGTCCGGAAACGATGAACATCGGCGAGCCGACGACGGGCAGACGCAGGCGGTCCTTGAGAATCGGTGGCAGGGCCATGAAATCGGGCTCCAGGGTAATGTAACTGGCGGGTAACATAGCACGCCCCGGCGGGTCTTTGAACCCGCATTCGAGCGGCCCTGCAGCCGTTGGTCTGTCCAGCTCCGGGACCGAGCGCTGCGACCGGCCCCAGGCTGTCGCGTCAACCCCAACCGGGCTCGTGCGTTATCGCACTCAGAGCAAGAGGATGGGCTGATGAAAATCTTGAAAGGTCTGGCCGCCGCGGTCGTCCTGCTGGTCAGCAGCGCGGCCACAGCCGAGCATGAAAAGCCAGCCAGCGCGGCGGAACTGGATGCCTTGCTGGCGCCGGTGGCGCTGTACCCGGACACCGTCCTGTCACAACTGCTGATGGCCTCGACCTATCCACTCGACATCGTACAGGCGGCCCGCTGGTCCCGCACTCATCCCGGCCTGCGAGGACAGAAGGCCGTGGCCGCGGTCGAACACCGCGACTGGGATCCCAGCGTGAAGGCGCTGGTCGCATTCCCCGATCTGTTGGCCCGGCTGGATGAAGACCTGGAATGGACGCAGCGGCTGGGGGAGGCCTTTCTGGTCGCGGAGGAGGACGTTGCCGACAGCATCCAGCGCTTGCGTCGGCGAGCCTACGCGGCCGGACACCTGCGCAGCGGCGAGCATCTGCATGTCCTGCATCATCATCAGCACATCCTGATCGAACCGCCTTTACACAGCCACGTCGTGTACCTGCCCTTTTACGATACCCGGGTGGTCTACGGCCACTGGTGGTGGGCCTCGCACGCCCCGCACTGGTGGGCCTGCCCCAGCGGGCGTTATCCGCGCTCCGGGTTTTTCTGGAGCACGGCGATCCGTGTCTCGCCGGACTTCTACTTCAGCAGCTTTTACTGGCCACACCGTCAGGTGGTGGTTGTGGCGCGCCCCTACCGCCCCAGCCATCGCCCCCGCCATTGGGGACACCATCTTGCGGAACATGAACATGCCCGGCGCTGGCAACACAGGCCAGACCATGGTCGGGCCGCGTACGACCGGCACGGCCGCCCGCATCATCGCCACGAAATCAACCGCCAACCCCGGCAGGAGCGCGATCGTCATCGGGGTTTCGACGCCTGGCAGAGGGTGGTGCGCGAGCCCCCAAGCCACAGTCATTCGCCAGCGGCCGATGATCGACAGGGCCCGGGATGGCGGACCCGCTCTCCGCAACACCAAGACCGCCATTCGCATGAAGGATCCCGCAACGAACGTTCAGCTGCCGTGCAGCCCCGGGCCAAGCCCGCCCTGCGTGCAGAACGGGATCACGACCAGCCCCTTGCGGCCGAGGCAGCGCCAGAGCGCACCCGCCCCGGGCACGCCTCCAGCCATGGCTCCGACACACAATCCCGCCGCGGATCAGCGCCGGCCCATCACAAGCGCAGCAACCGCGACTATCGTTGAATCGCCTGACGGAACGATTATCTGGCCAGCTGCCGGCGGAAGCCCCAGAGAATCAGGCGCTGATACGCAGAAGGAAACAGGCGCACGATGAGATCAAGCAGCCGAGCATCCGGACCAACCACGACGCGGCGGCGGTTCTTGCGAACGGCCTGGATGATGATCTCGGCAGCCTTCCTTGGCGAGGTGATGAACATCTTCTCGAATTCCGCCACGCCCTGCTCATAGGGTTTGCCGGTCAGTTCCTCGATGCTCGCGTTGTGCCGCGCGGCCCGGGCGATGTTGGTCTTGATCCCGCCCGGGTGCACGCTGGTGGCGCTGACCCCGCATTCCGCCATATCCAGTTCCTGACGCAGCGACTCGGTGAAGCCACGCACGGCGAATTTGCTGATGTTGTAGGCGCTCTGGGTCGGCTGTGCGCACAAGCCGAACAGGCTGGAGATATTGATGATGTGACCCTCGCCAGACGCCTTCAGATGCGGCAGGAAGGCCTTGGTGCCGTAGATCACCCCCCACAGGTTGATCCCCAGCAGCCACTCCAGCTCCTCGTAGCTCATGGCCTCAATGGTGCTTCCCAGCGCCACGCCGGCATTGTTGAAGAGCAGATTGACCCGGCCGTGATCGGCCACCACCTTGTCCGCCCAGCCGTAGACGGCGTCACGGTCGGACACATCGACAATGTCCGGGATCACCGTCACGCCATGGGCCGAGGCCAGATGCACCGTCTCGTTCAGGCCCTCTTGGTTCACGTCCGACAAAGACAGATGGCAGCCCTGGGACGCCAGATTCAGGGCCAGGGTGCGGCCCATGCCCGAACCGGCGCCGGTGATCGCAGCCACCTTGTCCTGGAAACTCTTCATGCCGCACTCTCCGTGAGATCAAGGGTCGGCCGGGCCTGCGCCGTCCCGTCGATCCGGGCGTAATTCTCCAGATCGAAACGACGGGTGGCCAAGCGGAATTGCCAGGTGTAGTAAGGCCACAGGGTGACATTGCGCCCCGCGGCGTCCAGGTACCAGCTGTTGCAGCCACCCTTCATCCAGACGGTGCCGGCCATCTTGCGCTGAAGCTTCTCGTTGAAGCGCTGCTGAACCTGCGGCTGCAGGTCCACCGCGTGCACGCCGTCGCGATCCATGCGCTGCAGTGCATCCATCACGTAGGCAATCTGCGACTCGAGCATGAACACCATGGAGCTGTGCCCCAGACCGGTGTTCGGCCCGGCGAGCAGGAACAGATTGGGAAAGCCGGACACGGTCGTGCCCTTGTAGGCCTGCGGTCCGGTCGCAGCCCAGGCGTCGACGATATCAACGCCGTTGCGGCCCAGCAGGGCGCCGCGCGGCAGCGGCTCGGTCGCGGCAAATCCCGTGCCGAGGATGACCGCATCGACCTGGCGCTCCACGCCATCCTGATCCACGACGCCATCGGACGTGAAACGCGCGATGCCACTGGTGATCACGTCAACATTGGCGCGCGACAGTGCCGGAAAATAGTTGTTCGACAGGAGCACCCGCTTGCAGCCCAGCGTGTAGTCCGGGGTCACCTTCTCGCGCAGCACGGGATCCTTGATCTGCTTGCGGATGTAGCGCGCAGCCAGCGGCTGCAAGAGTTTCATGATGCCGACCCCGCCGGTAAAGCCTGCCGCGCGCACCTCCAGGGACCAGTAGATATAACGGCGGAACAGGCTCTGCAGCAGTGGCAGGCGCTCGAACAGGCGTCGGATGGCGGCCGGCACGGCGAAATCCGGCTTCGGCATGATCCACGGCGGTGTGCGCTGATACAGATCCAGCCGCTCAACCTCCCGGGCGATCTCCGGAACGAACTGAATGGCGCTGGCGCCGGTACCGACGACCGCAACCCGCTTGTCTTTTAGCGGGTAATCGTGATCCCACTGCTGGGAGTGGAAAGTCTTGCCCTGGAAATCAGCCAGACCCGGAAGATCCGGAATGGAAGGCCGGCTCAGCCCACCCATGCCCGAGACCAGCACGCGCGCGGTGCAGGTTTGCCCCTGGGCATCCTCGATTTCCCAGAGGCCCGTGGCATCGTCATAACGGGCGTGGGTCATTTCACGCTGAAACTGGATATGCCGGCGAACGTCATACTTGTCCACGCAGCGGTTCAGGTATTCCCAGATCTCCCGCTGTGGAGAGAAGGTGCGGGTCCACTGCGGGTTCGGCTCGAAGGAGAAGGAATACAGATGCGACTGGACGTCGCAGGCGCAGCCCGGGTAATGGTTCACGTACCAGGTACCGCCCACCTCGGCTTCTCGCTCCCAGAGCACGAAACTGCGGCGCCCCTCCTGCTTGAGCCTGATCGCCATGCCGATGCCGGCGAAACCGCTGCCGATGATCGCGACATCGTAGTCTGCCCTGCTCTTTCCCATTCCGGGCCATCCATGTGACAATTGATGTTGTCAGTTTTACATCTGACAATTCTTCATGTCAACATATCGGCATGAAGGCTCCCCAGCGCAGTTACCGCGGCAAGAGTTCAGAGGCCCGCCGCGCCGAACGCCGCCGCCAGTTCATAGAAGCGGGCTGCACGGTTTTCGGCGAGGTCGGTTTTCATGCCGCCACGGTCAAACAGCTGTGCCAGGCTGCCGGCCTGACCGAGCGCTATTTCTACGAATCCTTTCGCAGGCGGGAAGCCCTGTTCGGCGCCTGCTATGACGAAACCCTGGACGTCCTGCTGCGCGAAATCACCGCCGCCGTGCTGGCGGCGCGACCACGCGAACTCAGCAGCATTGCACGCGCCGGCCTGTCCGCATTTTTCACCGCGATCCAGCAGGACCGCCGCATGGCGCGGATCATCCTGATCGAGATTTACGGTGTGCCCTACGATCAGGAACGACTGTTCCGTCGCTCGATCGGCCGCTTCGCGGATCTGGTGCAGCAAATCGCGCTCAAGTCCGATCTCGATGCCAGGGGAGCCCCTTTCGACGTGGAGCTGCTCGCCACCGGACTGGTGGGTGTCTGCGTGCAGATGGCCCAACGCTGGATCATCGACGGCTACCGCCAGCCGCCCGAGCGGCTGGTGGACAACTGCATGCTGATTTTCGATGGTCTCAATGACAGACTGGACGCGGCCGGTCGCTGACCCGCAACACCATCCCTGCCCTGGCGCCTGACGGAGAGCCCATGTTCGACTTCTACCTGCAGCACGAATACTGGTTCGCAGCGACCCAGCTCATCCTTGCCATGCTGGGCATGGGAGCCACCCTGCGCCCGGCGGACTTCGTGCGCGTCTTCGCCGCGCCGCGCGGCTTCTGCGTGGGCATCGTGCTGCAGCTGCTGATGGTGCCGCTGCTGGCCTGGTTCTTCGTGCGCCAGGTCGGCGGAAGCCCGGGCCTGGCTGTCGGGCTGGCCGTCTGCGCCGCCGTTCCCGGCGGCACGGTCTCCAACGTGTTCACCTATCTCGCCCGCGGCCACATCGCGCTGTCCATCGCGCTGACCGCCATGGCCACCCTGGCCTGTCTGCTGACCACCCCGCTGATCCTCCAGGCGCTCATCGCCGAGCACCTGCCTGCGGGATTCCGCATGCCGGCCGGCCGCATAGCCATGGAAATCGCCCTGACCCTGTTGCTTCCCCTGGTGCTGGGCATGGTCTTCCTGCGGCTGCTCCCCGGCAGTGCACCGCGCTTCTCCCGCTTCTGCATTCGCGGCTCGCTCTTTTGCATCGGCCTGATCGTCATCGGCGCACTGGGCGCCGGCCGCCTCGACCTGGAAAGTTTCGGTGCGGCCAACATCGGGCGGGTCGTCGCCTTCATCGCCTGCCTGGCGATCATCTCCCTCGCGTTGCCGCGGCTTTTGGGCAGCGCCGCCGCCGACGTGGCCGCGATCAATATCGAGATCACCGTGCGCAATACCAATCTGGGCGTGCTGATCAAGGCATCGCTGTTCCCCGCAGCAGTCGGCGTGGCCGACCCGCTGGGCGACCAGGTACTGTTCACCGTGTTGCTCTACGGCGGACTGATGCTGCTCCTCAGCGCCCTGCTCATTCCCTGGCACCGGCGCCGCACCCCCAGCACCGGATTGCCTGCTTAATCCGGCGTCACAATCGCGAAGCGACCATCCGGCTTGTCGAACAGGCGAAAAAACTTGATCAGGTCCAGACGATTGCCAGAAACGTCCAGATCGTCGGAGAGGATCGTCTCGCGCAGCCCGATATCACCGATCACCATGTCCAGAAACAGTTCATGGGTCAGACTCAGGCTCGCGTCCGCCGGCGTATCCCGGGCCACCTTGCGGTGGTGCATCACGGCATTCTCGATGTCCAGCAGATAGGTTTCGTTCAGGTCGCTGAAGTGAAACTTGACCGTGATCTGCTGTCCCTCCGCCCGCGGTCCGTTCAGCCGCGCCGCCATCGAATCGAAGAACTTGCGACGCGGAATCTCGCGCAGCAGATCGCGGGCATCGCCCATATAGAGGCTGCGGCGGGTGGTGCCGTGGCGCAGCTCGTAGGCGGCGGACAGGTAGACGTCACGCCAGGGGCCGGATTCGGCCTGGTACCCGAGCTGGTCATAGGTTTCTGCCAGCAGCGCCCGGGCGCCGGCATTGCCAGGGTCGGCAAACACCAGATGGCTGAGCAGCTCCGCAACCCAGCGATAATCGCCGTCATCAAAGGCCTCCTGCGCTTTCGATAGCACATTGGCTGCGCCGCCCAGCAAATCCACATAGCGACGTCCCGCCTGACTCGGCGGCAGGGGATCAAGATTGGCCGGATTGCCGTCGTACCAGCCGAAGTAGCGTTGATAGACCGCCTTGGCATTGTGCTTGACGGTGCCGTAATAGCCGCGATTGGCGAAACTCTGTTCCAGGCTGGCCGGCATCTTGAGCTTCTCCGCGATCTCCCGCGGGGTGTAGCCCAGATTCGCCATGCGCAGGGTCTGATCGTGAATGTACTTGTAGACGTCGCGCTGCTGCTTCATGAACGCCTGCAACCGCGCCTTGCCCCACATCGGCCACTGGTGGGAACCAAAATAAACCTCCGCCTCGTCGCCGAACAGGTCCAGCGCCTCCTGGATGTATTCGCTCCAGGCCAGCGCATCGCGCACCTTGGCGCCACGCAGGGTGTAGACATTGTGGATGTTGCGGGATACCACTTCCGCCCCGCAAAAAGCCTTGTGCTGAGGCAGGTAGAACGTCAGTTCGGCCGGCGCTTCTGAACCCGGCGCGTTCTGGAACACGAATTCCACCCCGTCGATCTTGACCCTCTCGCCCGTGCGATCGATGACCCGGTCAGGCCGGGCGATGCTGAAGGCGCCGGCCCGCGGGGGCTCCTTGCCGAGGCCCGTGTCGATATGGCCGCGCGGCGAGCGGGCGAGATCACGGCCGTACATGTAGCCCGCGCGGCGCTGCATGGCGACGCCCGCCATCACGTTTTCGCTCACCGCCTCCTCCAGGAAGCCCTCTGGAGCAATCACTTCGAAACCGGGCGTGCGGGTCGTCACCCGGTACAGGCCCTGGATGCCGCCAAAGTGATCGATGTGGCTGTGGGTGAAGATCACTGCGCTGATCGGGCGCTTTTCCAGATGCTGCATCGCGAACCGCATGGCCACTTCGGCTGTTTCACCCACCGTCAGCGGATCCACCACAATCCAGCCGGTCTCGCCCCGGATCAGGCTCATGTTGGCGAGATCATAGCCACGCACCTGGTAGATCCCGGGCACCACCTCGAACAGGCCGTGAAGGTTGTTCAGCCGGGTCTGACGCCAGAGACTGGGATTCGCGGTCGCCGGGGCCTCGCCCTTGACGAAGGCGTAGGCATCCTGATCCCAGACCACCGTGCCGTCGGCCCGTTTCACGACCAGACTCTCAGCCCTGGCCAGCAGGCCGCGCTGGGCATCCTCGAAATCCTGCGGGTCATCCAGCGGCAGGCGGGAAGCCACCCGCGCATTGGCCCGCGCGGTGACCGCGGTGGCATCTGTATGACCCTGTTCGTCCGCGCCCTCGCGCGGGGCCAGCGACTGCTGGCCGCAAGCGCCGAGAAACAGCACGGCGACGGCGATGATTCCCCTGGCAGGCATGCATCTCCCCTTGTTGACATCGTATGCTGCGGCCGTCCGCCTTGACCGCGCGGGCACCCATTTTGCACGATCAGCGCCCTCTCAGTGATCCCCGAATCCCCTTGAGTTCCTCTCACTGGCTTGTCGCCGGCATGCTCGCCGGCCTGCTCATCGCCCTGGCGGGCCTGCTGATGCCGGCGGCGCCTGCCCTGCCGGCGCATGTGGTCGCCCGGGTCGATGGCCAGGACATCCTGCGGCGTGATGTCGAACGGGCGATCGCCGGCGCCAGGCAATCCCGCCGGCAGCCACTGAGCCGCGATGAGGAGCGCGCCATTCTGCAACGCCTGATCGACGAGCAATTGCTGCTCAGCTATGGCCTGGATATGGATCTGGTTCGGCTGACGCCGCAGCTTCGCAAGCAGACCGTGGACACGGTGCTTGAATTGCTGCGTGCCGAGGCCAGGCAGCAGGCACCCAGCGATCAGGAACTGCAAGATTTCCTGGATGAGAACGCAGCCTACTTCAGCCGAGCGCCGAAGCTGCGCCTGCGTGTCTATCGCGCGGAACAGGCAGCGCCCCTTCACCGGCTGCGTGAAGAATTGCTCGAAGGCCGCCCACCCAGCCTGGCTCCAGACCCAGCCCTGCCCCAGGCCCTGCTGCCGATGAGCAAGTTGCACGGTCTGCTGGGTCCGCGACTGACCCAGGCTGCAGCCGATCTGAGCACGCCCGGGCCCGGAGAGGTGCTGGCTCTGGACTTCGGCCATGCGCTGCTGGAACTGCTGGAGGCCAAGCCAGCCCGCAGCCCCACCCTGGATGAAATACGACCGCGAGTGGAGGCGGAATGGCGCCGGCGGCAGGGCGAGGAGCGCTTCGAGGCCCTCCTGACGGAATTGCGCGAACGCTACCCGGTGCAATTGGCGCCGCTGTGATGCTGCGACACACCGCGCTGCTGCTGATCCTGTGCTGCGCACCGGCTCTGGCACACCAGCAAAGTCTCTCCTACAGCCACTGGCAGGAAACCGACAGCGGCCTGCGTCTGGTGCTGCGCCATGCTGCCCTGGATCTGAACCGCGCGGGCCTGCACCCGGCCGAGTCCGACTACCTGGAACGCAGCAGCCGCTACCTGTCCGCACGGGTCGAGCCCGGTCGTGGCGGAAGCGCCTGCCGGCTGCAGGAGGCATCCAGCAGGCACTGGTCGGAAGGCTGGGTGGCGACGGAGATGGACTGGCGCTGCGAGGGGTCCGGCGACTGGCAGCTGCATCTGGACGGCGTGTTCGATCTGGCGCCCAATCACAGCAATCTGGCCCGATGGCGTGGCCTGGATGGCCGCGAAGCCAGCTATGTGTTTACCGAGAATCGCCGCGACTGGGTGCTGGACACCCCGCGCAGCCTCGCCGGTTTCAGCCGCTACCTCCTGCTCGGCATGGAGCATATCCTGCTGGGCTGGGACCATCTGGCCTTTCTTCTCGCCCTGCTGTTGCTGGTCCGCCGGGGCCGCGATCTCGCCTGGCTGGTCACCGGTTTTACCGTCGCCCACAGCCTGACCCTGATCGCCGCCAGCCTGCAGTGGCTGGCCGTTGAGTCCGCGGCGGTCGAAGCGATCATCGCGCTCTCCATCCTGCTGCTCTGCCTGGAAAACGCCTGGCGTGAACAGCCCCGTATCCTTTACCCGACCATCGCTGCCCTGCTGCTCGCAAGCCTGTATCTGAGTCCGGTCGTCACCGCGACCACGGCGCTGGGGCTCAGCCTGTTCGGCCTGTGCTACGCCCTGCTCCTGCGCAGCAGAGGGCGCGATGATTTTCGACTGCGCCTGTTGCTGTGCTTCGGCTTTGGTCTTGTCCATGGGTTCGGGTTTGCGGGCATCCTGCTGGACCTGCAGATCGACCCCGCATCCCGTCTGATCAGTCTGCTCGGTTTCAATCTCGGGGTGGAGGCCGGCCAATTGATCTGCGTGCTGCCCGCCTGGTGGCTGCTGAGACGGCTCGGCCCTGTCGCCCGTCAGCGGATCACCGGTCCACTCAACGGAACCGCGGCAGCACTGGCATGCTATTGGCTCCTTCTGCGACTCAGCGGCACCTAGCCCTTGCGGGCCTCCGCTAAGATGGGCGCCAGTTCAACCCGGGAGACGTGATGATTACCCTGCTGTACGCCGGCCTGCTCGGCCTCTGGTTCCTGATTCTCAGCCTGCGGGTCATCAAGGGCCGCAGCAAGGTGGCGCTGGGCGACGGCGGAGATCCCGCCATGCTGCGCCTGATGCGCGGCCATGCCAACTTCGCGGAATACACCCCGCTGATTCTGGTCCTGATGGCGCTGCTCGAGACTGAGGGTCTGGGCGCCATCTGGCTGCACCTGCTGGGCGGCGGCCTGCTGCTCGGCCGGCTCCTGCACGGTTATGCCTTCCTGTTTTCCGAGCATTTTCCGCCGGGTCGCTTCTGGGGCACAGTGCTGACACTGCTCTGCCTGCTGGGCGCATCCGGCGCGGGCATCGGTCTGGCACTGCTCGCCTGATGCCCCGGATAGTCGTCTTCGGCGCCGGCAGCATCGGCTGTTATGTGGGCGGTTGTCTCGCCGCCTCCGGCGCGGATGTCACATTCATCGGACGCGCCCGCATTCGGGACAGCCTGCACAGTCATGGACTGCACCTGAGCGACTATCAGGGCCGTGACCAGCATCTGGGCGCTGAGAAGATCCGTTTCTCGACGGAGGCCGATGCCTGTGCCGATGCGGCGCTGGTACTGGTCACGGTGAAGTCCGCTGCCACCGCAGAAGCCGGCGCCACGCTGGCGCCCATCCTGCCCGCGCAGTCCGTGGTCATCAGCCTGCAGAATGGCCTGGGCAATGCCGCGAGCCTCGCGGCAGCTCTGCCCGCACAACGCGTGATCGCCGGCATGGTCCCCTTCAATGTGGTCAACCAGGGGCAGGGCCACTTCCACCAGGGCTCGGAAGGAGAACTGGAAGTCGCCGCCGACCCGGCCCTGCAGCCATGGCTGCCCGTCTTCGCCGCCGCAGGCCTGCCGCTGACCCAGCATGCGGACATGCTGGCCGTACTCTGGGCCAAGCTGCTGCTCAACCTCAATAACGCGATCAACGCCCTGTGCGGCCTGCCGCTCAAGCAAGAACTGTCGCAACGGGATTTCCGGCGCTGTGTCGCGCTGGCCCAGGCCGAAGCGCTGGAGCTGATGCGCGCCGATGGCATCCAGCCCGCCCGACTCACACCATTGCCCGCCCACTGGATTCCACGCCTGCTGGACTCACCCGATGTGCTGTTTCGGCTGCTCGCCAACAAGATGCTCGAGATCGATCCCCAGGCGCGCTCGTCGATGTGGGAGGATCTGGAGGCCGGGCGCCAGACCGAGATCGAATGGATCAACGGCGAAGTCCTCCGGCTGGCCGCCAGACTGGGGCGCCAGGCGCCAGTGAACGCCCGGCTCATTGAACTGATACGAACGGCGGAAACCGGAGGCCGACGCGACTGGAGCGGCGCCGAACTGCTGGCGGAACTGCGTCAGGCTGCGGCCGGCTGAGACTCTCGCACTAGCGCGCCAACCGATAGGGCGCCGGATCAATCCCCGGCGCCTCGCCCGTCAGCAGCTGTGCAATCAGCACACCCGAGCCCATGGACTGCGTCCATCCCAGGTGGCCATGGCCAGCGTTCACGGCCACGCCCGCGACCGCGCTGGGACCGATGTAGGGCACGCAATCTGCTGCCATCGGACGAAAGCCGCACCAGCTTTGGGCCGCATCCCGCTCGTGCTGCGCCCGCTGCGCCGGCAACAGGCGATCGAGCATGTCCCACAACATGGCAATCCGCCCCGGGTGCACGCGCGCGTCCCAGCCGGCAAACTCCGCGGTGCCCGCCAGGCGCAACCGATCCTCGAAGGGCGTGATCGCGGCGTGATAGTGCTGGTCGATGATGGAGAGCGACGGCAGGTCACCAGCGTCGTGCACCGGCACCGTCAGGGAGTAGCCCTTGACCGGACGGATCCGCAGACGCAGGCCGGCATCCGCGGCCAGCGCCGGCGTCCAGGCGCCGGCCGACAGCACCACCTGACCCGTCTCTCTCTCGCCATCCGCGCAGCGCAACGCGCGCAGCCGCCCCCGCTCGCAACGAAGCCCTTCGACATTCACGCCGTATTCGAAGCGCGCACCTCGCGCTTCGAGCGCCCTCGCCAGCCCCACGCAAAAGCGGTGTGCGTCGCCGGTTTCATCATCGGGAAAATGCACTGCCCCGACCAGCTGGCCGGCGACCGGTGCCAGCAGCGGTTCCACCGCAACCAGACCCGGTCCATCCAGCACCCGGGCCCTGAGCCCATGGTCTTGCAGCCGCTCCGCCAGGTGGCGGGCCTTGCCGAACTCCCCCGGATCGCGAAACACCTGCATCGTGCCCTTGGTCCGCAGCCCATGCCCGATATCCAGTTCCTCACGCAGGGACTTGAATTCCGCCATGCTGAAGCTGGCCAGGGCGAAATTGGACCGGGTCGCGGCGGCGTGACGGCCAGGGGAAGAGTTCGCCAGAAAGCGCAGCCCCCAGCCCAGGTAATCGGGCAGTGCCGACAGTCGCAACAGCATGGGCGCGTCCTCGCGGCCCAGCCAGGCAAGCAGCTGTTTCCAGACTCCCGGTGAATTCCAGGGATCCGCCATCGAGGGCGTGAGCATGCCGGCATTGGCAAAACTGGTCCCCCGCCCCGGCCCCTCCCGGCCTTCCAGGACGGTGACTTGCCAGCCCCGCCGCTGCAGAGCCCAGGCCGTCGACAGACCGGCGAGGCCTGCGCCCACGATGGTGATGCTGCTCGCCTGCTTCAAAGCGGAGTCCCGTTAAGCTGCTGTTCGCCCCTCGTCCAGACGGGCCGGATTTGCCGAAAAAGCATGATATGTATAATACAAATCTGCATTTCCCTGCGACTCGATATTGATGACGGACAAGCTCACCACCCGCCAGCGCCAGCAGCGAGAACTGACGATCCCGGAGCCCGGTCGCAAGGGCAATATCAAGGTCACCCGCGAAGGCTGGATCGCCTGCGCCAAGGTGGTCCTGATCGAAGAGGGCATCGGCGCCGTCAAGGTCGATCGGCTGGCCAAACGCCTCGGTGTGACACGGGGCGGATTCTACTATCATTTCGGCAACCATCACGACCTGCTGGAAACCCTGCTGGAAACCTGGCGGACGGAGAACCGCTTCACCCCTGTCGAACTGGATGTGAGCAACCCGGGCCGATCTCTGGCCACCATCGAGCGCATCTGTGACAACGTCATCGATGAGCGCGGCTTCGATCCGCAGTTCGACATGGCGATACGGGAGTGGGCCCGGGTTTCCGAACCGGTTGCCGCGGTCGTGCACAAGGTGGACGAGGCCCGCACCGAGGATCTGCGCAAGGTCTTCGCCGGCCTCGGCTACGATGACGATGAGGCCTACATCCGGGCCCGCGTGTTCTACACCCATCAGATCGGCCACTACACCATCGGCGTCGACGAAAACGTGGAAACCCGCAAGCGCAACCTGCGCATGTATCTGCATGTGCTCGGCGGCCCGGCTTACCGGCAACTGGCCAGTGCAGTCTGACAGCGAAACCCTTGTCGCCATGCACCGGGGCACAGTGAGCCCGGGCAGGCTTACCCCTGCTGCGGGGCCAAAGCCTCGCTGGTGTCCGGGCTCGGTCCGGGCGCCCTGCTAAGCCACAGGCCACGCCGTGGAGATGAACGAAAGCATCAGCGTTTTCGACATGCTCAAGATCGGCGTGGGGCCTTCAAGCTCCCACACCCTGGGGCCCTGGCGGGCGATCCAGCGCTGGCTCGCCGAACATCTGTCACAGGCCAGACCGCAGCGTATCGAAGTCGTGCTCTACGGCTCGCTGGCGCTGACCGGCCGCGGCCACTGTACCGACCTCGCGATCGGACTGGCCCTGCTCGGCCACGATCCGGAAACCGTCGACATCGACCGCCTGCAGGAGCTACTGGGGGAATTGCGCGAGCAGGGCCGGATCACCCTGCCCAACGGTCATGAGCTGGCCTTCGACCCGGCAACCGACATCCGCTTCCAGCCGGGGGACAGCCTGCCCGGTCATCCGAACGGCATGTGCTGCCGCGCCCAGATCGACGGCACCTGGCACGAGGCGATCTACTATTCCGTGGGTGGCGGCTTTGTCGTCGCCGAACAGGACCACGCCCCGCGTGCCGAACCGCTCCAGCTGCCCTATCCCTGCCAGCGGGCCAGTGAGCTGCTGGCCCACTGCCGCACCCACCACCTGAGCATTGCGGAGATGGTGCGCGCGAACGAACGCTGCTGGCGCCGCGACGCGGAGATCGACGCCCAGCTAGACCGGATCTGGACGGTGATGAGCGAGACGATGTTTCGCGGCTGCCGGCGCGACGGCATTTTGCCAGGCGGCCTTCGGGTGGTCCGCCGAGCCGCACAGATGAACCGCCAGTTGCTGGGTGAGGGGCCGGCGCAGGACATGGAGACGCCCCGGCAATGGATCGAAGCGATCCGCTCACGCCGGGCCGGCTTTGCTGACAGCATGCGCTGGATCAGCTGTTTCGCCCTGGCCGTCAACGAGGAGAACGCCAGCTTGGGCCGTGTGGTGACAGCGCCCACGAATGGCGCCGCCGGGGTGATTCCGGCCGTTCTGATGTTTCACCTGTGCTCCGCCCCGGAGCCCGTGGATGCCGCGGGCATCCGCAATTTTCTCATGGTCGCGGGCGAACTGGGCACCCACTTCAAGAAAGGCGCGACCATTTCCGCCGCGGCAGGCGGCTGTCAGGCCGAGATCGGCGTGTCCTCCGCCATGGCGGCCGCCGCCCTGACCGAGGCCCTCGGGGGCAGCGTGCCGCAGTCCGTGATGGCGGCCGAAATCGCGATGGAGCACCATCTCGGCATGACCTGCGACCCGGTCAACGGACTGGTGCAGATTCCCTGCATCGAGCGCAATGCCATGGGCGCGGTCAAGGCCATCAATGCTGCGCAGCTCGCGCTGGCCAGGGACCCTGCCGATGCCCGCGTCTCCCTGGACGACGTCATCCACGCCATGGCCGAGACGGCCCGGGATATGAACAGCAAATACAAGGAGACATCGCTGGGCGGGCTGGCCGTGAACATCGCGGTCAATCATCCGGAATGCTGATCACCCGGACCTTGTTCCCCCGGTAGCGCGTCGCGTGATGCTGGCGGCCCGCACGACCCTCGGGTCGCCACCGCCTGGCCGGATACAGCATGCGTCTGGCCTGGCAAGAACCGCACTTCAGTCCTTGAGGTTGGCTCCGCCATCCTCCATCTGAGCCGGCCGCTTCCAGTAACTGAACTGCGGCGTCCAGCTCTGGTGATCCTCGGCGGCGAGACTGAGCATGCTCCAGATCGAACAGAATTCGTCCCCCGGACCGAACGGGCTCGCGTTGAGGCGAAAGATGCGCTCACCGTCGCGGCGGTAGCAGACCAGTCCGGGATAATTGCCCTCTCCCGCGACCACGCTCTGCTCACGGATATAGTCGCCGCCCCGATGCGATGCCATGCGAAAGCGCCAGCCCCGCTCGTTCGCCATGCGGCGCTGCGCCGCCGGTTCATCCTTCGACAGCAGCGCGACCGCGAAGCGATCTTCCAGATGGGGGAGAAAGCCATTGAGGCCGTCCGCCCACAGGGTGCAATAGCGACAGCCCTGCCCCATGTTGTGAATGGCGAACAGTACCTCGTGTTCGCCGAACAGATCCAGCAGGCTCAGCTCACCGGACAGATCCCACAGCGGATAGTTCTGAATGCGTTGCGGCTCGGCCTGGCGGCGCAGCTCGGCCAGCTGCGACTTCAGTTCCATCAGCTGCTGCTCCAGCTCGGCAATCTCGTCCATGGTGTCTGTCCTGTAAGCCCAGCGCGCATCATAGCTCAGGCCCAGAGGCACGGCAGACCCAGGGCGGCAGGCTGGCGAAGCGGCTTCGCCAAGGCACCGCATTCGCTGCTGCTTCGGTACCAAGTGGCCCGGCTTGCACGGCCGCGCGGAGTCAGTGACAGTACGGCCCTGTTCAGGGAAAGACGGCTGCGCCGTCGGGGGACGCCAACGATGCCAAGATTCCATCGCAGCGGGCTCGGCCTGCTCTGCTTGCTGATTCTCGCCGGCTGCGCCTTATTTCAGGCCGGCCCCGGCCAGTGGTCAAGCCAGGTGATTGATCAGGCCCGCCTGGAAACCGCCGCGAACAGAACGGATGCCTGGATCAGTCACGGACGGGATTATGCCGAGCAGCGACA
>JBFKIN010000028.1:0-16110 GCA_041632255.1 Oceanococcus sp.
AAGGAAGAACGTGGCAACAAGGGCGCCGCGCTGACGACCTTCGTCTCCCTGGCCGGGCGCTACCTGGTGCTCATGCCCAACAACCCGCGCGCCGGTGGTGTCTCGCGCCGGATCGAGGGCGATGACCGTTCCGAGCTGCGCGATGCCCTGAACCAGTTGCAGCTGCCGGACGGCATGGGCGTAATCGCCCGCACCGCCGGGGTCGGCCGCACTGCCGAAGAATTGCAGTGGGACGTCAACTACCTGATCGAATTGTGGGAGGCGATGCTGAAGGCCACGGCCGAGCGCAAGGCGCCGTTCCTGGTCTATCAGGAGTCCAACATCATCATTCGTGCCCTGCGCGACTACCTGCGCCCGGACATCGGTGAGATCGTGGTCGACAACCCCGCGATCTACGAGCAGGCCATGGAATTCATGCAGCAGGTGATGCCCCACCTGACGCAGAAGCTGAAGCTGTATTCCGATACGGTGCCGCTGTTCTCGCGCTTCCAGATTGAAAGCCAGATCGAGACCGCGCACCTGCGTGAAGTGCGCCTGCCCTCGGGCGGCGCCCTGGTCATCGACGCAACCGAGGCGCTGACCTCGATCGATATCAACTCCGCCCGCTCCACCGGCGGCGGCAACATCGAAGAAACCGCGCTGCACACGAATCTGGAAGCCGCCGAGGAGATCGCCCGGCAGCTGCGCCTGCGCGACCTGGGCGGCCTGATCGTGATCGACTTCATCGACATGTCGTCGAGCAAGAATCAGCGCGAGGTGGAGAACCGCCTGCGCGATTCCACCACGATGGACCGTGCACGCGTCCAGATGGGTCGCATTTCCCGCTTCGGCCTGCTGGAGATGTCGCGCCAGCGCCTGCGCCCCTCCCTGTCCGAGCACAGCCACCAGACCTGCCCGCGTTGCGAAGGTCACGGCACCATCCGCACGGTGGAATCCCTGGCCCTGCAGATCCTGCGCCTGCTGGAAGAGGAGTCACTGAAGGACCGCACCGCCCGGGTGATCGCCCAGTTGCCGGTCGCGGTCGCGGTATTCCTGCTGAATGAAAAGCGCAGCGCGATCTCGGAGATCGAGGAACGCGCCGGAGTGCGTCTGTCACTGGTGGCCAACCCGAATTTCGAGACGCCGCAGTATGAAATTCGCCGCGTACGCGGTGATCAGTTGAAACAGGACGACAACGACGCGGCCAGCCATGCCCTGCTCAGCCAGGCGCAGATCACCGAAAGCGAAGGCGAAGTGGTCCGCAAGACCCCGCGCGGGGCAGGCCAGGAACCGGCGATCAACGCCTTCATGCCCACCCGCACCGCGCCAGAACCCGTCGAGACCGCCCCGACCCAGAAGGCAGCGGCACCGAAGGCCAGCCTGCTGGCCCGCCTCGTGCAGGTCCTGGTCGGGCTGTTCCGCAGCACGCCCAAGGCCGATGAAAAAGCGGCTGACAAGGACGAGAGCAAGCGCCGTGGTGAACGGCGCCGTGGCGGTCAAAAGTCCTCGGGTGGGCGTCAGCAGAACCAGAATCGCCGGGGTCAATCGAATCAGCGCGGCCGCGGACGCCGGGACCGCAGTGACGAAATCGTGAGTAACCGGCAGGCGCCCGAAGAGCGCGCCGCCAAGTCCACGGACAAGCCGAAGGCGGAAGCCGAGGCGAAGAAGGTCGCCGGCAATGGCAAACCGGCCCGCGACAACAATGGGCCGGAGGACAAGGACGGCGACGGCAAGCCGCGTTCGCGTCGGCGCGGCCGTCGGGGCGGCCGTCGCAGACGTACCGCAGAGCAACGCGGCGACGACAATCAGGCCGCATCGCAGGACGGCGCAGCGCCGGAACAGACCCAGGGCGACGCGCCGAATCGGGAGCAGGCGGGCGACAACACGTCCGATCAGCCGAAACCGCAGCGCGCGCGGCGCAACCGCTCGGGCGGCGGCTCGCAGGATCGTGCTGACAAACCCGCCGAATCACCAGCGGAATCCAAGTCCCCGCGTGCCGATACCGGGGCTGTCGCGGAATCAGCCAGCATCACCAAGCCAGCCACAGACGCAGTGAAGCCTCAGACAGCTCCCGCCCCTGCCGCGAACGCCGAGGCCTCGAAAGCCGACACGAAACCGCCAGTTCCGGCAAAGACCGATGTGGTGGCCGGCGATGCGGCGAAGGCCAGCACGCCCAAAGGCGATCCTGTAAAGGCTCCGTCCGGCACTGGCGCATCCACCGCGCCCCCTTCTGCGCCCCCCTCTGCGCCGCAGGCCAAGGCCAAGGCCAAGCCGGAATCTGACACCGCCGCGCCGGCGGCCGCTCCCAGCCCGGCCCAGGCGGAAACCGCCAGGCCGCAGCAGCAGCCGCCGTCACAGCCTGCCGCTGCCCCGTCCAAACCGGCGGCTCCGGCAGCCGCACCTGCCGCGAACAATGACAAACCGGCGGGAGCGCCCGCGACCAAACCGGCGCAGACTTCCGGCCTGAAGATGGTGGAAACGCAGAAGGATGCACAGGCTGCTGCCAAGCCTGCATCCGATGCTGCCAAGCCCGCATCCGAGTCGCAATCGACCAGCAGCGGCGCCAAGGCCGAGCAGCCCTGAACCAGGGCCTGCCCCGCGGGGCAGGCCCGAACCCTCAGCACCAACAACGGCGAGCAGCTCACGCTCCGGCTGAAGCTCTGGTCAGGCGGCGATCAGGCGTGCCAGGCATGCCCGGCGCTCCTATCGGGCGCCGAGCTCCCCGCGCTCCAGGGCCTGACGCAGCCGCTCGAGGTCTTCGGGCGTATCCACGCCCAACGGTGGCGCCTTTTCGCTGATTTCCACCGCGATGCGCATGCCCAGGGTCAGCGCGCGCAGTTGCTCCAGGCACTCGGTCCGTTCGATGTCGGCCTGTTCAGCGGCGCAATAACGCCGCAAAGCGCCGAGACGATAGGCATAGAGGCCGATATGCCGGAATGCCGGCATGGTCGCGGGCAGCTCCCGCTGGGGCCCACGGTTGCGATCCCAGGGTATGGGCGCCCGACTGAAATACAGCGCCAAACCTGCCGCATCGCGCACGACCTTCACGGCGTTTGGATCGAAGTACTCGCTCGCCCGACTGATTGGGGTGGCCAGGGTAGCCCAGTCGATCTCCGCATCCGCCGCCAGGCGACCCGCCACCGCATCGATCAGGGCGGCAGGCAGAAAGGGTTCATCACCCTGCAGATTGACCAGCACGGTATCGTCCGGCCAGCCCTGGGCATCTGCCAGCTCGCGGATGCGGTCGCTGCCCGAAGGGTGGTCTGCCCGGGTCAGCCCGGCCCGCACGCCGCATCGCTGTGCCACCGCCAGCACCTCGGGGCTGTCGGTGGCGACCCAGACCTCGCCGGCGCCGCTTTCGCGCGCCCGCTCTATGACATGGCCAAGCAGCGGGCGGCCACCCACATCCAGCAGAACCTTGCCCGGCAACCGGGTTGACTCCAGGCGCGCGGGAATGACGACCTTGAACGCGGCACTCACTGCTGCAGTTCGTCTTCGCTCAGTTCCCGCGCCTCGGATTCCAGCATGACCGGGATGCCATCGCGCACCGGATAGGCCAGGCGCGACACCTTGCACACCAGTTCCTGGCTTTCCGGGCGCCATTGCAGTGGCGCCTTGCTGACCGGGCAGACCAGGATATCGAGCAGTTTCTTGTCCATCACTACACTTATTGCCGTCTTCGTGGAGGCGGACCGATGCGGGACTGGATTGTCTGCCAGGCCGCCTCCGGCACGCGGGCCTCATAGTGTACCGCCCAGGCACGGGGTTCCTGGAAGCTGCGGCACTTCACCGCATCCTTTTCCGTCATCAGGATCGGTTCCTGTCCGGGGAACTTGAGGTCACGCGGACGGTAGCCGTGATGATCGGCGAAGGCATGCGGCGTCACTTCAAGACCGCGGTCCCGCAGGGCCTGAAAAAACTTGTCCGGGTGCCCTATGCCAGCTACCGCGCGGACCCGGCCGAAAGTCTCCAGGCTCCGGCGCTCCCCGGTGTTCAGGTGCTCGGCCTCGCCAAGCCGACCCTCGACCGCGAGCTCAGTCCCGGCTTGGGCGCGCCCTGTCACGAGGACCAGATCGGCTTCCTGCAGCCGTTGCGGCCCTTCCCGCAGCGGACCGGCCGGAAGCAACTGGCCATTGCCCAGGCGCCGCAGACCATCGATGACAACAATTTCCAGATCGCGGTCCAGCGCATAATGCTGCAGGCCGTCATCAGCGACGATGATATTCACGCCCTGTGTCTGCAGCAGTCGGGCAGCAGCGACGCGGCGCGGCGCCACGGCGACCTGACAGCCAGTGCGATGCGCGATCAGGACGGGTTCGTCCCCCACCAGCGCCGGGTCACTGTGCGCCGTCACCGGGCTGACGGTCCTCACCCTGCCGCCGTAACCGCGGCTGACCACACCGGGCCGCCAGCCGGCGTCACGCAGGCGCTGCACCAGGTCGATCACCAGCGGGGTCTTTCCGACCCCACCCACGGTGATGTTGCCGACAACGATCACCGGTACATCCATGCGTCGCCGGCTCAACACTCCCCAGCGAAAAAGCCGCCGGCGCAGGCCCACCAGCGCTCCGAACAGCCAGCTCAGCGGCAGCAGGACGCGATACCAGGGACTGTCGTGATACCAGAGCTTGTCGGCCAGGGCCTGCATTACTCGTCGCTGAACTGCATGTTGTACAAACTGGCGTAGTACCCGCCTGCGGCGAGCAGTTCGTCGTGACGACCGGTTTCGACGATGCGTCCGCCGTCCATCACTACAATCAGGTCAGCACCCTGAATGGTGGACAGACGATGGGCGATCACCAGGGTCGTGCGCCCCTTCATCAGCGCCGCTAGCGCCTGCTGCACCGCTCGCTCGGACTCCGTATCCAGGGCCGAGGTGGCTTCATCCAGAATCAGGATCGGCGCCGGCTTGAGCAGGGCCCGGGCGATCGCCAGCCGCTGACGCTGACCGCCGGACAGCAGCACGCCGTTCTGCCCGACCTCGGTGTCAAAACCGCGCGGCAGGGCCTGGATGAAATCCAGGGCGTGAGCGGCTCGAGCGGCTTCCACGATCTGGTCCTCACTGGCATCGCTGAGCGCGCCGTAGGCGATGTTGCGCGCGACCGTGTCGTTGAACAGGGTGATGTTCTGATCGACCAGCGCGAACTGGCGGCGCAGGTCCCGCAGCCGGTAGTCGCGGATGTCATGCCCATCCAGCAGGATGCGTCCGCTTCCCGCGTCGTAGAAACGCGGCAACAAACCCAGAAGACTGGACTTTCCGCTGCCGGACCGCCCGACAAAGGCGATGGTCTGACCCGGCTCGATCGCCAGATTGATATCGCACAGTACCGGCGCTTCCGAGCTGGGATACGCAAAGCTCAGGGCCTCGATCCTGATCTGGCCCCGGGCCCGTTCCAGCGGCCGGTCGCCCCCGGCAGGCTCGGGAGGCTCGTTCAGGAGCAGGAAGATGTCGCCGGCGGCCGCAATGCCGCGCTGCAGCTTCTCGTTCAGAGTGGTCAGATTCTTCAGCGGCTGCAATAGACTGAGCATCGCTCCGATGAAGGCGACGAAGGTGCCCGGTGTCATGCTCTCGAGCATTTGCGGCGAGGTCGCGAAGTAGATGATCGCCGCCACCGCCCAGGCCGCGATGAACTGTACCGTCGCGGTGCTGCCCGCCCGGGTACTGACCAGCTTCAGGTGCAGGCGCCGGTTGCTTTCGTTGGCGTTTGCGAAGTGACGGGCTTCGTATTCCTCGCCGTCGTACAGCTTGACGACCCGTTGTCCGCTGATCGCCTCCTCCGCCACGTGGGTCACATCTCCCATGGAATCCTGGATCCGGGAACTGATGCGCCGAAAGCGACGGCTTACGTAGGCCACCAACCCCGCGATCAGCGGACCGACGGCGAGGATGAAGACAGCCAGCCGCCAGTCGAGGTAAAGCATCAGGCCAACCAGCCCGATCACGGTCAGGCCATCGCGCACGACCGAGGTCAGCGCATTGGACGTCGATTCAGCCACCTGCTCGGTGTGATAGGTGAGCTTCGCGATCAGGTTGCCGGAGCTGCTGCGGTCGAAGAACGAGACCGGCAGTCGCAGATATTGCCCGAACAGCTCCCGCCGCAAGGCCAGAATCACCTGACGCCCGACCCAGGCCATGCCGAAGGCAGAACCGAAGGCAGAGACGCCGCGCAGCAGGAACAGCACCAGAATCATCCTGGGCTTGCGCTGGTTGATGGCCGGATCCTTGTCGACAAAGCTGCCGTCCAACAGCGGCCGCATCAGGGCCACGAATGACACGTCTGCGGCGGCGAAGCCGATCATGCCCAGGATACCAATGCTGAACATGCGCCAGTGGGGGCGCGCGTACTGCAGCAGGCGGGCATAGATTTCCGAGCCCGAGTATTCGGCGCGCGGGTCAGGCTGTACGTTGCTCATGGCGCGCATGATAGGCGATGCTGCCCTCGGGCATCACGAGGCCCCGGCAAAATGCCGCCAGAGGCGCTGGCTGGCGGCCCGGTGGCCGCTCCAGCGTATGTCCGTCCCCAGATCGAAACGCAGCGCGCCGGACTGCGCCGTCAGCAACACCTGCACGCCCTGATGGGCGTAGCGGGCCAGCACCGCGGGGCGCGGGAAGCCCCAGCGATTGCCCCAGCCGGAGGAGACCACGGCCCAGCGCGGCGCCACCGCTGCGAGAAATGCCGCGCCGGAAGAGCTGTCGCTGCCGTGATGGGGCACCGACATCAGCTCTGCGCGCAGGCGCTCGGGCGCCTGCAGCAAGGCCGCTTCGCCGGCTCGCTGGATATCGCCGGTGAGCAGGACGCGGCGACCGGCTGCACTGCTCACCAGCAGCACGCAGGAGCCGTCATTGTCCGACCAGGCGCCCGGGCCGGGGTGAAGTATCTCGAAGCGGACCGCATCCCAGTTCCAGACTTCACCGGCCCGACAGGACGAGACCGGCTGCGTCACCGGCAGGGCCTGGCGCACGGCGGGAGCACCTCCGGCATGGTCGCTGTCGGGATGGCTGACGATCAGCCGCTCCAGTCGACGCACGCCGATACTGCGCAGGGCTGGCACAACCAGACGCGCGCCGGCATCAAAACCACCGGGCCAGGCCGGGCCGGCGTCGTACAGCAGATCGTGGGAAGCGGTCTGCAGCAGGATGCTCTGGCCTTGCCCCACGTCCCAGAACCAGACCCGCAGTTCTCCTGGCGCCGGTCGCCCCTCGCCGGCAGCCAGCAGCGGGAGCAGGCACAGCAATCCTGCTGCTCGCGACCGCGCCCGGCCGAGCACCAGCCAGGCCAGACCGGCCATGGCGAGCAGACTCGCCGCCAGACCAGGGTCCGGCAGGTCGCCATAGACCCAGGAGGGCGCGGCAACGGCCTCCAGCAGGCGCCACAAATGCTCCAGCACCGCCAGCATCAGACGCAAGCCGCCGGCCCAGCCAAGCAGCAGATCCGCCAGTGTGACCAGCATGAGCGCCGGCAGGAGCAAAGCGAACAGCGGCACCAGCAGCAGGTTGACGGGCACCGACAACCAGGCCACTCCGCCGAAACAGAACCAGACCAGTGGCAGCAGGATCAGGGACAACCAGACCTGCAGACCGACGAGCTGAAGCAGCCGCCCCTGACGAGGCCAGCGCTGCAGATAGAGGATGATCGCGAACACCGCGGTGAAGGACAGCCAGAAGCCCGGCCCCAGAAGCACGAGGGGATTCCAGGCCACCACCAGCATGCCGGCCAGGGCGAGCAGCGGCATGGCCGGCCGACTTCTGCCTGCGACCAGCAGAAGCAGCCCCAGCAGGCACATGATCAGGGCACGCTGCACCGGCACCCCGAAACCGCTGACGCCTGCATAGGCCAGTGCAGCCAAGGCGGCCAGGGCGGCGGCCGGGTCCCGGGCACGGGGCAGCCAGCGCCACAGGAGCGCGCGCCAGAGCAGCAGTCCCAGACCCCAGGCTGCGCCGGCGACCAGGCCCAGGTGCAGACCGGAGATCGCGAACAGGTGACTGGTTCCGGTGCGTCTCAGGACTGCCCATTCGGTGTCGCCCATTCCGCTGCGATCACCCAGCAGCAGGGCATTCAGCGTCGCCACCGCGCGCGCCGACCCCAAAGGCTCCCAGGCCCGCTGCCGACCCTCGCGCCAGGAATGCAACGCCGCGCCGCAGGGCCGCCCCGCCCGTACGCTGGCTCGACCGGCATAGCCCTCCCTGAACAGCCAGGCCTCGTAGTCCGAACCCCCGGGATTGGCACTGCCGCGGGGTGGGCGCAGGCGCAATTGCAGTTCCCAGCACTGACCGGGCTGCGGAACGGCGTCCGTTGCATACCAGCTGACGCGTAAACGGCCGATCCCTGCCGCCCCTGGCCGGAAAGCGAACCGGTAGCCATCCCCTGAGGGCTGGACAGGTCCCTCGATGTGTCCTGAAAGCGTCTGCTCTCCCTGCGCGACGAGGCGCTGCTGCCAGGCTTGCTGATAACTCAGCGCCATCCAGCTGAGCAGGCACAATCCGATCGCGATCCCGCTGCGTCTCTGACGAAGCCAGGGCAGGAGCAGCAGGCCCAGCAGCGGCCAGAACCAGTGCAGCGGGGCTGCGCGGAACAGAAGCAGCGCGCTGCCGGCCAGCGCGATGACGGCCGCCAGCCGCCAGTCCGGGGCGCGCAGGCGGGAGTCAGTGGCTGTGGAGGCGCCCTTCACGCAGTTCCAGGCAGCGATCTGCCCGGGCAGCCAGCTGCGGATCGTGCGTGACCAGCACCAGACTGGTATCCAGCTCCCGGTTGAGTTCCAGCATCAGATCGAAGACCGCACGCGCATTGCGGGCATCGAGATTGCCGGTCGGCTCGTCGGCCAGCACGCAGCGCGGTCGGCTGACCAGTGCTCGCGCCACCGCGGCACGCTGACGTTCGCCGCCGGAGAGTTCCCCGGGCTTGTGCGCCAGGCGCTCACCCAGTCCTACCCGCTCCAGCAATTCAGCCGCCTGGGCCTCCGCCTGCGCTGCCGCCTGCCGCCGCAGCAGCAGCGGCATCGCCACGTTTTCCTGTGCGGTGAATTCCGGCAGCAGATGATGAAACTGGTAGATGAAACCCAGATGGACGTTGCGCAACGCGCCTCGCCGTTGGGCACCCAGCCGGCTGAAAGGCTCGCCCGCCAGGCTGACCGTGCCGCCGCTGGGCTCGTCCAGCCCACCGAGCAGGTGCATCAGGGTGCTCTTGCCCGAGCCCGACTGGCCGATGATGGCCAGGACCTCGCCTCTGGCGACCGACAGGTCGATTTCATCCAGAATCTTCAGCTCACGCCCGACATCACTGAAAATCTTGGTCAGTTTTTCGCAAGACAGGACGACATTACTCATAGCGCAGCGCCTCAGCCGGCTCCACCCCTGCCGCTCTCCAGGCCGGATACAGGGTCGACAGCAAACCCAGCGACAGCGAGAGCAAGCCGATCTTCAGCACGTCTGCCCAGACCAGCTCCGATGGCAGATCGCTGATGTAATAGACATCGTCCGGTAGCAGGTCGCGATTGAACAGGGTCTCCAGGCCGGCGACGACGGTTTCGACGTTGCTCGCCAGCGCCACGCCCCCGAGCAGGCCCAGCGCGGTACCGATCACGCCAATCAGGGTGCCGTTCACCATGAACACGAGCATGATGCTGCGCGGCGAGGCCCCCAGGGTGCGGAGGATCGCGATATCGGCCTGTTTGTCTGTCACTGCCATCACAAGTGTAGATACGATATTGAAGGCCGCGACGGCCACGATCAGGCTCAAAATGATGAACATCACCCGCTTTTCGGTCTGAATAGCGGCAAAAAAGTTGCGGTGCTGGCGGGTCCAGTCGGTCACACGGAAGAAGCCCGGCAACTGCTCGGCGATGTCGCGGGCCAGGTAGGGGGCGGCGTAGACGTCATCGAACTCCAGGCGCAGGCCGCTGACCGCTTCACCCATGCGGTAGAGCGCCGCCGCGTCCCGTCGATGCACCAGCACCAGTGAGCGGTCGTACTCGTACATGCCGACCTCGAACACGCCGACCACATGAAAGCGCCGGAACCGGGGAATCACCCCGGCCGGGGTCACATTGGCGGTCGGGATCATCAGGTCCACCGGATCGCCGGGCTCGATCCCCAGGGCCATGGCCAGATGTCGACCTATGATGATGCGGAACTCACCCGCCGCCAGATCTTCCAGGCTGCCGTAGAGCATGTGCTCCGCGATACGGGAAATGCGCGCCTCGGCGGCCGGCTCGATACCGCGCATCAGAACGCCGGACAACTCGCGACCATGTCGGACCATACCCTCGCCCTCGACATATGGTGCGCTGCCCTTCACGGACGGAAAGCGGGCGACCTCCTCCGCGATAGCCTGCCAGTCAGTCATGGGCTGCCCCGGCTGGGTGACGACGGCATGCGAGGTCATGCCCAGAATGCGGGAACGCAACTCGTTTTCAAATCCGTTCATCACCGACAGCACGGTGATCAGCGCGGTCACGCCCAGCGCGATGCCAAGCATGGAAGTCGCGGAAATGAAGGAGATGAAATGGTTGCGGCGCTTGGCCCGGGTGTAACGCAGGCCGATGAAGAGTTCGAAGGGTTGTCTCATCGCGGCGCAAGTATACGCGCTTGCGACACCCCGGCGGCCCACCTCTTTGGCTGTTCAGGCCCGTAAGTGCTTGTTAATATCGACCGAAATGGAGGCTCGCATGACACGCACAATTCTGATCCTCGCATTCGCACTGAGCATTCCCGCTCATGCGGAGGTGCTCAGTTTGCCGACACCCGAGGGCAATCAGGCCACGGTGGACCGCAGCGTGCTGCCTCGACGCGGCACGAGCATGAACAGCGTGCGGGCCAGCCATGGGGAACCGGTCTCCATCTCCGGCCCTGTCGGGGATCCTCCCATCACCCGATGGAATTACGACGGCTTCTCTGTTTTCTTCGAGTACCAGCACGTCATCAATGCGGTGATCCCCGGCAAGCCCGCGCCGATCTACCACCAGGATGAGCTGCGCCCGGCGGGCGCGGGATCTCCGCAGGACTGATTGCACGGGCGGATCCTGTCCGTCCTGACGGTCTGCGCTTGAAGAGGTTTGGTGCAGACACCGCAGGGCGCAGCCTGCAAGCCGCCGAGTCCGTCTGGCCAGACCCGCGCAACCGCGCGGGCGCGAACATGTATCGACGCCGTTCGGCCTGAACCCGACCTGCAGGCGCTACGCGAATCCGTTCGCCCAACACCCGGTTCGGCCTCCTCCCGCACTTCGAAAAACGGGCAACCCCCGGCATGGCTGCCCGCAGAAGCCAAGCAGCGGCAGGCGCCCTCGTCCTGTCGCCGTGCGCTTTTGCGGCCGGCGACGCGTCTGATGCGCGACACCGGCTGTCCGCTGCGCAGCGGGCACTACTTGCCGACGATCGTCCTCGCGCCCTTGATGAACGCATCGGCGGCACCATCGTTTTCGCCCTTGAGCAGATTGTCGACCTTGACCGGCACATCCTTGCCCCGCAGGACCGCCGGGCGCGCGTACATGGCATCCAGCCAGCGTCTGAGGTTGTCCAGGCCGTCGATCGACACACCGGACCATTTGTAGCTGCGCACCCAGCACCAGTTGGCGATATCCGCGATCGAGTAGTCATCCGCCAGCCACTCCGATTCCGCAAGACGACCATCGAGAACCTCGAAAAGGCGACGGCTTTCGTTCTGGTAGCGCTCGATGGCCTGCGGAATCTTCTCCGGCATGTAACGGAAGAAGACATTCGCCTGCCCCATCATCGGGCCGATACCGCCCATCTGGAACATCAACCACTGGATCACGCGGGAACGACCCTTGACGTCAGATGGCAGCAGCCGCCCTGCTTTTTCCGCAAGGTAGATCAGGATGGCGCCCGACTCGAACACGACAAAATCATCGTTGTCGGCGTCGACAATGACCGGAATCTTGCCGTTGGGATTCAGCCGGCGGAATTCCGGCTTGTGCTGGTCGCCCCCGAGAATATTGACCGGATGCACCTGGTACGGCATCTCCAGTTCCTCGAGACAGACCGAAGCCTTCCAGCCATTGGGCGTTGGCGCCGTGTACAGGTGGATCATCAGGCCGCCTTCGCACGCAACTGCTGCGCACTGGGCCGAGCCGCAATCGCCGCCAGATACCGCACCACGTGCGGATGTTCGTCCTCGTTCGGAGTCAGCTTGCTGACCCGGCCGAAACCCAGCGCGATGTAGGCCGTGATATCGGCAATGGAAAAGCGCCCACCGACCAGAAACTCGCGGTCCGCCAGTTCCTTGTTGAGTACCTTGATGCGCTTCTCCGCCACCACCCGCTGGGCCTGCGCCAGCTCCGGAATCTGTGGCTTCTCCAGCGCAGCGCCCGCGGGATGACCGTGGCGGAAGCACATGGCGATGGGCATCATCAGTTCCAGTTCCATCAGGCGCTGGTACATCTCGACCTGGGCCCGTTCCACCGCGCCCGTACCGAACAGCGCCGGTTCCGGCTGAATCTCTTCGAAATAGCGGCAGATGGCGACGCTCTCGCGGATTGCCGTGCCGTCGTCGAGGACCAGACAGGGTACCTTGCGATTGGGCGCGATGGCCTTGTAATCGTCGGAGTAGTGCTCGCCAGCCATCAGATTGAGCTGGATGATGGGCAGATCGATGCCCTTCTCCGCCAGGAACATCTCCACCCGATCGGAGTTGGGCGCCATGCGGGAGCCGTAGAGTTTCATTGTTACCTCCTGGTTACAAGGCCGGCTATCAAACCAGACGGCCGGGCGCGGGTCAATTATGCTATGCGCCCCCTGATCACCGACCTGCCATGAAACGCCTGCCCGCCGAATGGGAACCCCAATCCGCCGTGATGCTCACCTGGCCACGCGCCGACGGGGACTTTGCGGATCACTATCCCGCCGTCTCGGGGTGTTTCAGCGAGATCGCCCGGGCGATAAGCCGGTTTCAGCCCCTGATCATCAGTTTTCATACCCGCGATCAGCAGGCGGCGGTGATGGCCACGCTGGAGCCGCAGTGCCCGGCAGGGCGCCTGCGCAGCTACTGCGTGCCCAATGACGACGTCTGGGCCCGCGACCACGGCCCCATCGGCATCCGGGTCGATGGCCGTCGCGAACTGCTGAAGTTCGGTTTCGATGGATGGGGCGGCAAGTTCGACAGCGCGCGGGACAACCTCCTGGCCCTGGAGCTGGCGCGCCAGGGCGCCTTCGAGATGCCGCGAGAGCAGCCCATCGTTCTGGAAGGTGGCGCCATCGACAGTGATGGCCAGGGCAGCCTGCTGGCGACCCGCCGCAGCGTGCTGGATGTGGCCCGCAATCCCGGCTGGAACGGCGCGCGGATCGAGAGCCTGCTCCGCCAGGAGCTGGGTGTCGAGCGTTTCCTCTGGCTGGACCACGGCGGCCTCGCCGGCGATGACACGGACGGCCACATCGACACGCTGGCCCGCTTCGTCAGTCCCGAGGCCATCGCCTACCAGGCCTCCGGAGGGCCGGATGATCCCAATGGCGTGGAACTGGATGCGATGCGGGACGAACTGCGCGACCTGCGCCGGGCCGACGATCAGCCCTATGAACTGTACCCTCTGCCCTGCGCGGGGCTGCACCACAACGAGGACGGCGACCCGCTGCCGGCGGGCTATGCCAATTTCCTGATCATCAACGGCGCGGTCCTGGTGCCCACCTACGCCGTGGATGCCGATGCACAGGCTCTGAGCATCCTGACCGGACTGTTCCCCGAGCGCGAGGTCCTGGGGATCGATTGCCGGGCGCTGATCCGGCAATATGGCAGCCTGCACTGCGTGACCATGAACCTGCCCGCATGAACAAGACCCTGACCGTCGGACTGGCCCAGCACGCCTGTGGCGAGGATATCAGCGCCAACATCCGCAGCAGCCTGTCCGCGATCCGCGAGCTGGCCGCCCAGGGCGCCCAGCTGGTTGTGCTCCAGGAGCTGCATGCCAGCACCTATTTCTGCCAGCAGGAAGACCCGGCCCTGTTCGATCTGGCCGAGTCGATTCCCGGACCGCGCAGCGAGCTGTTCGCGAGCGCCGCACGGGACTGCGGCGTGGTCCTGGTGTCTTCCCTGTTCGAACGGCGTGCCGCCGGCCTGGCCCACAACACGGCGGTGATCTTCGAACGCGATGGCAGCATCGCCGGCCGCTATCGGAAGATGCACATTCCGGACGATCCCGGTTACTACGAGAAGTTCTATTTCACCCCGGGCGACCTGGGATTCGAACCGGTGAATACCAGCGTCGGTCGCCTCGGGGTCCTGGTCTGCTGGGACCAGTGGTTCCCGGAAGCTGCCCGCCTGATGGCTCTGGCTGGCGCCGAAGTGCTCATCTACCCCACCGCCATCGGCTGGGATCCGGGCGATAAGCAGGAGGAACAACAGCGCCAGTTGGAGGCCTGGACCACGGTGCAACGCGGCCATGCTGTCGCCAACGGCCTGCCGCTGATCGCCTGCAATCGCGTCGGCCACGAGACCGATCCCGGCGGCGGGCCCGGCGCGCAGTTCTGGGGCCACAGCTTCGTCTGCGGGCCGCAGGGTGAGTTCCTCTACCGCGCCGGCACCGAGCCGGTCAACCGGCTGGTGGAAATCGATCTGGCCCGGGCCGAATCGGTTCGCCGCATCTGGCCCTTTCTGCGCGACCGCCGCATCGACGCCTACGGCGGCCTGCTGCAGCGCTACCTCGATCACAGCTAGGACAGCGACATGAGTCAGCGCGTCACCATCGAGATTTCCGATCACATCGCCGATGTGCGGATGAACCGCCCGGAACGCCACAACGCCCTGGATGCCGAACAGTTCGAAGCGATCTATGAGGCGGGCCTGTCATTGCGCGAGCAGCCCGGTCTGCGGGCCATTGTGCTGTCCGGGAACGGGCCCAGCTTCTGCTCGGGCCTGGACTTTCCAAGCTTCATGCAGCCCGGCCAGGACCTCGGCTTCGCCTTTCGTCGCGAAGACGGGTCGCCAGCCAACCATGCCCAGCGCGTCGTCACCGTCTGGCGGGAGCAGCAGGTACCGGTGATTGCCGCCCTGCATGGCGTGGCTTTCGGAGGCGGGTTCCAGATCGCGATGGGGGCGGATCTGCGTATTGCCGCGACCGACACACGGCTATGCATCATGGAGATCGACTACGGCCTGATTCCCGACATGGCGATCAGCCAGACCCTGCCGCGACTGCTGCCACAGGATCAGGCAATGGAACTCATTCTCACCGGGCGCAAGATCGACGCCGACGAGGCCGTTCGCCTTGGTCTGGTGACGCGGTTGGCCGAGGACGCGCACGCCTCGGCCATGAATCTGGCCCGTCAGATCGCTGCCCGCTCGCCCGATGCGGTGCGGGCCAACAAGGCGCTGATCCAGCAGTGCTGGCCGGCGGACCCGGCCCTGCTGGCCGAAGAGGCCCGGCTGCAGCAGAAAATCATGGAGAAGGCGAACCATCGCGAAGCAGTCTCGGCCAAGCTGGGCAGGCGCCCGGCGCGCTTCGAGGACTGACGCCAACTTGCCCGCCTCGGCGCTCCTCACCGGGCGCACGGTGGCGCCCCGACTTCTCTATACAATGTCGTGTGTTGGGGTGCGCCGACGGCAGGAACGGGAGACGCTTTTGGGGGTGACTAGCGCGGGTAGAATCCGATGGGGCCTGTTCATCTTGGTGCTCGCGGCGGATTGCGGCAGTCTGGCCTGGGCCAACGAGCCGGCACAGCAGCAGAATCCACCGCCTCCGGCAGGGAGTACACCATTACCGCTTGAGGTGGGACAGGCCGAAAATTTTCTGGACTCCAACCGGCCCGAGCAGGCATATGCATTGCTGTATCCGTTGGAGGGCCAATTCGCCGGCCTGCCCGTTTACGACTTCGCTCTGGCTCGCGCCGCATTGCGCAGCGGGCGAAGTGAAGAAGGACAGGCGCTGCTGCACCGGGTTGTCACGGTAGACCCTCGGCATGCCGCGGCATGGATGGAACTGGCCGCGCTTGACGCTGAAAAAAGGGACGCAACAGCGCTTTGGCTCAAGCTCAGGACGCTTGCAAGCCTCTCTCCGCCCCCGATGGCGGGACGGCAGCTTAAGCTCTGGATGCAGAGTCTGGGCTTGCAGGAAGCCCGCTCGGAGCGGCTGGATGTGCAGGTACTGGGCGGCTCCGACAGCAATGCCAATCTGGGCACCGGTCTG
>JBFKIN010000029.1:0-15278 GCA_041632255.1 Oceanococcus sp.
GACCGAAAAGGCGCTGTAGTTGGATTTGTCCGCCGGAATTTCGGTGCTGGCCAGCCATTGGCCATTGACGTGACGATAGAAGTCGTCGCCCGGTGCGACCGCCGGATCAAAATACTGCTTTTCGACGCCCGACAGCGGGGCAGCCCCCGCCGCAGTGATGAAAAGGCCCAGTGCCGTCGCGGACAGAAGTCTCATCATGGTTCCCAATCCCGGGTCAGAACGAAAAGCGGCGCAGTATAGTACATGCGCGTCTAATGCCGCGCCGCGCGTGACCGGCGGCGAGGTTCAGCGCTGGACCTAAGCCTTGGAGCGGGTCCTGCGCCCGCTCAGAGCCCGGCGATGTCCTCGAGCTCGGTCAGGGCCTCGTCCAGGTAGTCCAGCAACCGCTGCACGCTGGGCAGGGACTTGCGGCAGGCCGTGATGCCGAATTCCATCGAGTCGGCATAGGACAGCATGGTGATGTTCAGCGCCTGACCATCGAGCATCAGCGAGGCCGGGTAGACGCCCGTCATCCTGCAGCCGTTCCAGTACAGCGGTTCGCGTGGGCCCGGCACGTTGGAAATCGTGATGTTGTACATGGGCCGCCGATCCCCCTTGAAGCCCAGCAACTGGCCCAGGATCATCGGTCCGGTCAGCAGCAGGGCATAGTTGATGATCTGCTCGCGCGACATGCTCGACAGGCGCTGCTTGCCGCAGCGCATGGAGTCCTGGATGCGGGTGAAGCGGGCTGCCGGATCGCCCAGATTGGTGGCCAGATTGCACAGCAGAAAGCCGATGGCGTTGCCGTGATTGGCGTCGCCGGCGGGCCTGACCGAGACAGGCACGATGGAGATCAGCGGCGCGTCGGGCAGGGCGTTCTGGTTGATCAGGTAGGTGCGCAGCGCGCTGGAGCACATGGCCATGACGACATCGTTGAGCGTGCCGTCCAGGGCCTTGGCGACAGTCTTGATTCGCGCCAGCGAGTAGGACTGGGCGGCAAAGCGGCGCGAGCCTGTGATCGGCCGATTGAGGATGGACTGCGGCGCCTGGTAGGGAATCACCTCCGCTTCGTTGCGACGCGACTGGCGATACTGGTCACGCAGGGCGCGGACCACGCCCGGGATGGTGTTCACCTGGCTGCGCAGCGCCGACAGCCCTGAAACCATGGCTTCCCGGTTGCCGTGTTCGCGGCTGATTTTCAGTTCCTTGCGGCTGCGGGCCCAGGGCGGCGGCAGGTCGCGCACCTTGGGGTCCGTGGTGAAGGAGTTCATCGCCAGATTGACCGCGGCGACGCCATCGACCACCGAGTGATGAATCTTGGTGTAGATGGCGAAGCGGTTGTCCTCCAGACCTTCGATCAGGTGGGTCTCCCACAATGGCCGGTGGCGGTCGAGCAGGGTGCTGTGCAGCCGAGAAACCAGCGCGAGCAGTTCACGCACGCGGCCCGGGTGCGGCAGCGCCGAGTGACGGAAGTGATATTCCAGGTCGAACTGGCTGTCCTCGATCCACTGGAAGCTGCCGGTGCGGCTGTAGGGACTGGCCAGGCGCTGGTTGAAAGGTTTCTTGACCAGGGTGCCGGCGCGAAACTCGGCCACCATCTCGTGGAGAAAATCCGGTGAGGCGTCATCCGGGTATTCGAAGAGCTGCAGTCCGCCCACGTGCATGGGCCGCTCGCGGTTTTCCAGCATCAGCCAGGCCGCATCCGTAATCGGCAGTTTTTTCATCGTGTCCTCCTTCCCCTGATCCCGGCCGGTTCGCCGCGATTGTCCTGCCGGGCCGTCCGGGCGCCGGCGCGCCTATTTCTGGAACTGGCGCTTCCACTCAGTGTAGGGCATCCCGTAGACCCGCTCGCGGGCCGCATCCTTGTCCAGTGAGATGCCGGCTTCGGCGGCCGCCTCCTGGTACCAGCGCCCCAGACAATTGCGACAGAAGCCGGCGAGTTCCATCAGCTCGATGTTCTGCACGTCCTTGCGGCTGTCCAGGTGGGCGAGCAGTCGGCGGAAGGCCGCGGCTTCGATCTGGGTCTGCTGTTCGGGGGTCATGGGCAATCCTCCAGAGCGCTAGTGCAGGCTTCCGGGCAGGGCGAGGCGGAACACTCCGATGGGTGCGATGAACTCCCGGCCATCGGCGTCACGCATGGTGTATTCGCCTTCCATCGTGCCCACCGGCGTTTCCAGGGGGCAGCCCGAACTGTAGCGAAAGCGCTCGCCCGGGTGAATCAGTGGCTGCAGGCCGACCACGCCGTCACCGCGGACCTCCTCCGTTTCGCCCCGGCCGTTGGTAATGCGCCAGTATCGCCGCAGCAACTGAACCGGCTGTTCTCCCCGGTTCTCGATTTCGATGTGATAGGCGAAGAGATAGCGCTCGGCGCCGGGGTCGGACTGTTCCGGCAGGTACTCCGGGGTGACGCTGATGTGGATGGCCTGGCTCATGCTCGCTGTGATGCTGGCAAATCGACGTGGGGTGGGGCAGTGTACGCGCAAACGAAATACCGGAGTGAACCATGAGCGTGCTGGCCAGTCCACTGACGCTGCCCTGCGGTGCGGTGCTGCAGAACCGGATCGCCAAGGCGGCGATGACCGAGGGGATCGCCGATGCGCAACTGCAAGCCACTGTCGCCCATCAACGCCTTTACCGCTGGTGGGCCGAGAGCGGCGCGGGGCTTTTGCTGACGGGCAATGTCCAGATCGATCACCGGGTGCTGGAGCGTCCGGGCAACGTGGCCCTGGAGGATGCCGCCGGGCTGGCGCCCCTGCGTGACTGGGCTGCCGCCGGGCGACAGCCGGGGCAGCAGCTGTGGATGCAGATCTCTCACGCCGGTCGCCAGTCCTTCCGCTACATCACAGGCGAGCCGCTGGGGCCATCCGCAGTGCCGGTGAAGCTGTTCGGCCAGATCGCGAAACCGCGGGCGCTGGAAGAACCGGAAATTCTGGATTTCGTGCAGCGCTGGGCGCGCGCGGCAGCCTGGGCCCGGGAAGCCGGTTTTACCGGGGTCCAGATTCACGCGGCTCACGGCTACCTGCTCAGTTCCTTCCTGTCGCCGCTGGCCAATCGGCGCAACGACCGCTGGGGAGGGAGTATCGAGAACCGGGCCCGTTTCCTGCTGGAAACCGTGCGGGCTGTGCGAACCGCCGTGGGCGCGGACTTCGCGGTCAGCGTCAAGCTCAACAGCGCCGATTTCCAGCGCGGGGGCTTCGGGCCGGACGACAGCCGGGCGGTGATCGGCCTGCTCAACAGCGAGTCGATCGACCTGCTGGAGATCTCGGGCGGCAACTACGAGCAGCCGCGCCTGCTCGGGATCACCGATGCGGGGTCGGCCGACACTCAGCAGCTCGAACGGACGGCCAGCCGGGAGGCGTACTTTCTGAAATACGCGGCCGAAGTCCGGGAGCTGGCGCAGATGCCCCTGATGGTCACGGGCGGTTTCCGCAGTCGCGCGGCCATGGAGGAGGCGATCGAATCCGGCGTCTGCGATGTCATCGGACTGGGCCGGCCGTTCTGTGTGGCCAATGATTTCGTCCGGCCGCTGCTGGCCGGGGAGATCGACGAGGTGCCCAGCCCCGAGCGGGCAGTGACAGGGCGGCGTGGCTGGTACAGCCCGACCAGTCCCTCGAAACTGATCCAGATGATCCACGTCATGGGCATGCAGGGCTATTACTACCGCCAGCTCATCCGTATCAGTCGCGGTGAGGCGGTGGAGCCGCAGCCGCGCCTGATGCGCCACCTGCTGTGGAACACCCTGAACGAACTGCGGACTGCCGCGGCGGTCCGCCGGGCGCGCCGTTCCGGCTGACCCGACAGGGAACCGCCCGGGGGCGCCATCCGTGTCTATGCACGGCGGGGGGTCAGTAGTACATGCCCGTCTGGAGCCTGGCCGCTTCGCTCATCATGGATTGATTCCAGGGCGGGTCGAAGACCAGCTGAACGTCGGTTTCTTCCACGGTGGGAATTTGTTCCAGCTTGTGTGTGACATCCGCGACGAGCACGTCGCCCATGCCGCAGCCCGGCGCCGTCAGGGTCATGCGGATACTGACCTTGCGTGCGTTGTCGGCGATGGTCTCGATGTCACATTCGTAGACCAGACCGAGTTCGACGATGTCGATGGGGATTTCCGGGTCGTAGCAGGTGCGCAGTTGCTGCCAGACGATCGATTCGACTTCCTCGTCTCCGGCGTTCTCCGGCAGCGAGATCTTTGGTGGTCGCGGCTTGCCCAGGGCGTCGGCATCCTCGCCATTGATGCGGAACAGGCGACCTTCGATGTAGATGGTGAAGGATCCGCCCAAAGCCTGCGTGATGCCGCACTGGGTGTCGGCGGGTATACGGACCTTCTGGCCCTCGGGGACCAGGATGCCGATCACCTCGCGCTTCAGGTTGACGATTTCCGTGTCGGCGTTAAGCATGCTGAACAGGACTGAAATGAAGAACTATTTTATACGGCTTGCAGCCGTTACACTTGCCCCATGATCCAGGGGATGGCTTGGCGGTGCCTGATGGCGGCGTTTCTCGCCGGGGTCAGCCTCGGTCTGCGGGCGGCGCCGGCCGCTTTCCCGGCCGGCCCGGCGACAGGCGACCACTGTGATTTTGCCGCCGTCGAGGGGCTGGCATTCCGCTTCAGCCCGGCGGACGAAGATCTGCGCGATTTCGAATACGTGCTGTTCAAACGGGCGCCCTCCCTGGCCAGCGAGCCGCTGGACTACGCGGCCGTCAGCGGGCGCCGGGCCAAACTCAGCGGGCGCACCGTGGTGCGTGACGGTATCACCTGGTTTGAGGGTGTGCTGGATGATTGCAGCCCGCTCTATGCCGAAGATGCCAGTCGCAACTCCGCCTTTGAACCGCTGGATCATCTGGCGTTTTTTGGCAAGGTGGTGTTCGATCAGCTGCACCGGGAGGCCCGTGATCTGCTGGGTCAGGAACTGATCGTGCGGGGAGAGGGTCTGGAGCCTCGCCAGCGTCTGTACACGGCCGACCGCTACCGCAGTTATCCGCTGCGCGACGGCGAGCGCCTGGCGGTCATCGGAATCGACGGTCGTCGCTACGCTCACGCCAAGGGAGTCGGCCCTTTCTTCCTTCGGGTCGTCAACGAAATCGGTCAGGTGGGTCTGATCAAGCTCAATCCGCGCTACCTGCGCCGGCCCGATGGTGAACTGGCACTGAGTCCGCTGCAAATGCCGGCCCTGGCCGAAGCCGAACCGACTCCCGCGCCGGACGCCTGGCAGGTGGCGGCCACGAACAGCGGCTTCGGTCGCCAGCGGCAACGCAGTTTCGTGCTGACGGTATCCCATTTCCTGGACCAGCAGCAGGCGCTGGCGGCGGAGCAGATCCTGGAGCGCGACGGTTTCAATGCCCGCCTGCAGACCTACAGCGATGAAGCGGGCGGGGTGATCTACAAGCTGCAGATCGCAGGCTTGGCCAGCCAGGAGCTGGCGACGGAAATGGCCCGGATGCTGGCCGGCCGTTTCGAGTGGATCGGCAGTGCCGGCAGACTGATGCCCTAGGAGGGCCGCGTGGCTCAAAAAGAGGAAAAGCCCCGGAGCGAAACGCGCGAGCGGCCTACGATCGGTATCGCGCTGGGGGGCGGCGCCGCCCGCGGGGCGGCGCATATTGGGGTGCTGCGGGCGCTCGAAGAGCACGACCTGAAGCCGGATTACATCGCCGGCACTAGTATCGGCGCCGTGGTGGGCGGTCTGTATGCCTTCGGGGTCTCGCTGGACGATCTGCGCAAGGCTGCGCAGGACCTGAGCTGGATGGACCTGGCCGGTGCCACGCTGTCACGCTTTGGCCTGCTGCGCAATCAGGAACTGGGCAAGCTGGTCGAGCGCTTTGTCGGCGACCGGAGGATGGAAGATGCGCCGCTGCCCTTTGCCGCGGTGGCTACCGACATCCACAGCGGCGAGCCGGTGATTCTCAAGGAAGGCCGCCTCACGGATGCGATCCTCGCCAGTACCGCGATTCCGGGGATTTTCGTGCCCGCGGAGCTGAATGGTCGCATGCTGGTGGATGGCGGGCTGGTCGAAAATGTGCCCCTGTCACCGCTCAAGGCCATGGGCGCTGAAGTGCTGGTGGCGGTGAATCTGAATGGTGCACACCGCTACGACAAGCCGGAAAGCGTGATCGACATCATTCTCAATGCCATGGACATCGCCATCGATACCACGACGCGCGGCCAGCTGGAGGCTGCCGACGTCCTGATCAGCATGGATCTGGCCGACTACAGCCGGACCGACGCTTCGGACGTGCGCGAACTGGTGGCCGAGGGATACCATGCCGCCACGCTCAAGCTGCGAGACATCGAAAAGGCGCTGGACGGCCGGCAGCCCAGCTCATGGAAAGTCCTGGAACAGAAATTTCGCGAGTGGCGCGAGGCCATTGACTGACCGGGCGCGCGCCGCAGGCCGAGTCGCTACAGCCGGCGGTCGGGATCCCTGGGCAGGGTGAACAGCCAGTAGACCAGCAGCACGGCGCCAGCCAGCATGCCGCCGAGATGGGCGAAATGGGCAATCCCGGGCAGGGTGCCGGTGGCGCCGAAGAAGAGCTCGGCGGCACCGAAGACCAGCACGAAGACCGGGGCACTGAGATTGACCGGCGGGAACAGTAGCTGGACCCGGGCTTTCGGATAAAACAGGGCGAAGGCCGGCAGCAGTCCGAGTACGCCGCCGGAGGCGCCGATGGTCGGGGCGGGACGACCGCCAAACTGCACCACCAGCAGTTGCGCGAGGGCCCCGCCCAGCACGCAGACGGTGAAGAAGAGCAGAAAGCGGCCGCGGCCCAGTACCCGTTCCACCGGCATGCCGAACATCCATAGCCCGAACAGATTCAGCATCAGATGCAGCGGCCCGCCATGCAGGACGGCGTAGCTGACCAGCTGCCAGGGTGCGAAGCCGGGCCAGCCGGCCAGTTCGGGGTGGCGCTGCAGCTCCGGGGGCAGGGGTGGCCACAGGGCGAACCAGACCAGCAGGGCATCTCCGCCGCCGCTCATCTGCAGCAGATAGACCAGCAGGCAGACCGCCAGGAGGATGCCGACGACCGGTGTCGGCCGTCCGGCTTCCGAACTCAAGAGCTTACTTGCTCCCCTTGAGCGTGATCACCGCACGCAGCAAACGGTTGGCGAGATCACGCCCGGCCTGGTCCGCGATGCTGCGCGCCACCGTCTCGGTCTTCGTGTTCAGCTCGGCGATGCTGGACTCCAGACGCACCAGCATGCCTTCCAGCTTCTCGATCCGGGCATCCAGGGCAGCCAGCCTGTCGTCGCCACCGGCGTCGGGCGCGCTTGTCATGGCAGGGGAGGGCTGAGTGGGGGCGGGGGTTTCCTCCGGCATTTCGGCGGCCGGCGCGGGAGCGGAGGCTTCGGCCGCCATGGCAGGCGCAGCCTCGGCGGCCGTGCTCAGATACTTCTCCACCACGCGGCTGAGCGCCGCCTCCTGTGGTGGCTTGCCGATCACGTCGGATGCGCCGCGCCGCAGCGCTTCCTGCACGTAGTCCTCGCCTTCGTTGGACGAGCACATCACGATGGGCGTGTTGGCAAATTCGGGCATGGCCCGTATCTTCTCCGCCGCGTCCAGTCCGGTGATGCCGGGCAGGACATGGTCCATGAAAATCAGGTCATAGCGCGAGCGTGCCACCGTCTCCAGTGCTTCTTCGCCCGAGTTGGCGGTTTCGATATTGAGGCCGTGCGGTTGCAGGCTGCGGGTCAGCGCGAAGCGGGCGGACATGGAGTCATCGACGACAAGTACGTCAGCTTGTGGCATGTTCGGATTCTCTGATGGCGGCTTTGGGTGCCGGTGTGATCGATTTGCCAGTGACGATGCACGGCATCGTCAAGCTCCCAGACTTTACTATCCCATATCCCGATACGCGGCGACCACTGTCGCTGCCCAGCAATCTGAACGGCTCATGAATGACAGCGCCCGCAACGCCGCCCTGGCGGACCTGATCGACGTCCTGAACCTGGAAAATCTGGAACACAACCTGTTCCGTGGGCAGAGCCGCAATCTGGGCGGCAAGAGCGTGTTCGGCGGTCAGGTCCTTGGCCAGGCGCTGGAAGCCGCCCGGCGCACGGTGGAGGGACTGCAGGCGCATTCGGTGCATGCCTATTTCGTCCGGCCCGGCGACATGGAGAGCCCCATCGTCTACGAGGTCGAAAGGATTCGTGACGGGCGCAGCTTCGCCGTGCGACGGGTCCACGCCATCCAGTTCGGTCGGCCGATCTTTTCCATGATGGCCTCGTTTCATGTCGAGGAGCCTGGTCATGAACACCAGGCGCCGATGCCTGACGTGCCGCCGCCCGACGCGCTGGAACTGGAATCGGACCTGCGCCAGCGCTGGGTCGCGGACTGCCCCGAGCCGCTCCGGGCCGGTTATCTGCAGGAACTCGCGATCGAGTTCAAGCCGGTCTCGCCGCACAATCCGTTCAGGCCCGAGGTGCGCGCGCCGGCCCAGCAGATCTGGTTTCGCGCCGCCGGTCGCCTGGCCGACTCCCCTGGCCTGCACCAGTCGGTGCTGGCCTATGCCTCGGATTTCAATTTTCTCGGCACCGCCATGCGCCCCCATGCGATGAGCTGGTTCCAGCGCCACGTGAATGCCGCCAGCCTGGATCACGCAATCTGGTTTCACCGCCCGGCGCGGGTCGATGACTGGCTGCTCTATGTGATGGACAGCCCCTCCGCCCAAGCGGCGCGCGGACTCACTTTCGGGCGCATCTATCGTCGCGATGGCCGTCTGGTGGCCTCGCTGGCGCAGGAGAGCCTGATGCGGGACACCCGCCTTGCAGCCGGCGATTAGCGGTCTGCGTCCTGGCCTTCCTGGCGGGCGGACAGAGCCTCGGCCAGGCCCAGGAACTGGTCCGGCGTGAGCCTCTCCGGCCGCAGCCCGGGGTCGATGTCCTGCGCCGCCAGCTGCGCCTCCGTGAACAGCTTGCCCAGCGCATTGCGCAGGGTCTTGCGTCGGGCTGAGAAGGCCGCCTGCAGGACCTGATCCAGCGCCGGCCAGGGTAGGGCCTTGCCCCGCGGCCTCAAGCGGATCACCGCCGACTGCACCTTGGGGGGAGGGAAGAAGGCGCCAGGCGGGACCTCGAACAGCAGGTCCGTCTGGGCGGCCAGTGCCACCGCCACGCTCAGCCGGCCGTAGGTCTTGCCGCCCGGTTCGGCGGTCATGCGTTCGGCGACCTCCTTCTGCAGCATGACGTGGAAATCACTGATCGTGGCCTCGCTCTGCAGCAGATGGAAGATCAGCGGGGTGGAGATGTTGTAGGGCAGATTGCCAACCAGCCGTAGCGGGCCGGGCGACAGGCTGGAGAAGTCCAGCCTCAGCGCATCGGCTTCGATCAGGCTGAAGCCGGCATCATCGGCGAAGCGCTCACGCAGGACCGCGGCAAGGTCACGGTCGATCTCGACGGCGGTGAGGCGCTGGCAGTGCGGACGCAGCGCATTCGTCAGCGCGGCCTGACCCGGACCGATTTCCACGATGTGGTCCTGCGGGCCGGGGGCCACCGCGCTGACGATGCGCTCGATCACGCGGCGGTCGGTCAGAAAATTCTGGCCGAAGCGTTTGCGCGGCCTATGCGCCATGTTCGAGCAGTCGGGCCGCCAGAGACTCGGCAGCCTGCAGGCTGCCCGCGTCCGCTCGACCCTGGCCGGCGATGTCGAACGCGGTGCCGTGATCGACTGAAGTCCGCACGATGGGTAGTCCGAGGGTGACATTGACCGCGGCACCGAAGCCGGCGTGCTTGAGCACCGGCAGGCCCTGGTCGTGGTACATGCACAGTACCGCGTCGCAGTGGGCCAGGCGTTCAGGGGTGAAGGCGCTGTCCGCCGGTACCGGGCCGCTGACCAGCGCCGGATCGAATTCGCGCAGCACCGGTGCAATCACCTGCGCGTCTTCGTTGCCCAGGTGCCCGGATTCGCCCGCGTGCGGGTTGAGGCCGCAAACCTGCACGCGCGGCCTGGCGATGCCGAAGCGCTCGCGCAGCGCATCGAGCAGCACCTGCAGGCTGTGGCGCACCGAGTCCCGGGTGATGGCGTCGGGAACCGCGCGCAGCGGAAGGTGAGTGGTCACCAGGGCCACGCGCAGTTCACCGGCCACCAGCATCATGACCGGGCGCGCGCTGTGGCACTGTTCGGCGAGAAACTCAGTGTGGCCGCTGAAGGCAAAGCCGGCCTCACAGATGCTGGCCTTGTTGAGCGGGCCGGTCACGATGGCGCCGCCTTGCGCGCTGGCAATGCCGCAGGCACGGCGCAGGCAGTCCAGCAGATAGCCGGCATTTGCCGCGCTGGGTCGACCGAAAGGTACCGGAGTGCTGGGTCCGACGGATTCCAGCCAGAGCACTCCGGCCGGGGTGGGCAGGGGGCGCTGCGGGCGCGGCCGCAGTTCCAGGGCCAGGCCGAAATGCGCGGCCGCCCGCTGCAGCAAGTCGCCATCCGCCACCGCCACACGGCAATGGGGGCTGGCCTGCCGGGACAGGCGCAGCAGCAGTTCGGGGCCTATGCCCGCGGGCTCCCCCGGGCAGTGCAGCAGCAGCTGGCTCAACCCGCGTCCGGTGGAGTGCGGTATTCCACGTAGGCCTCGTCGCGCAGCTGACGGACCCAGACATCGTATTGCTCGCTGGCCTTGCGCTTGAAAATGGCTTCACGGGCCTGGGCGCGCTGCAGTTCGGTACTGCGGTCGCGCTGCCGCCGGTCCAGAATCTGGACGAAATGGAAACCGAAAGGCGACTGGAACACGGGGCTGAGCTCGCCGACCTCGAGCACATCCAGGGCGCGCTGGAACTCGGGCACGAAAGTCTCCGGTCCCTGCCAGCCAAGGTCACCGCCCTGGTTGGCCGAGCCCGGGTCTTCCGAGTGCCGGCGCGCGATCCGGGCGAAATCCTCGCCCTCGGCCACCCGCTGGCGCAAGGCCTCGATTTCACGGCGGGTCTGCTCCGGAGTGCGGAGTACGTTGGGCTTGAGCAGCACGTGGCGGGCGTGCGTTTCTCGGACCTGTGCGTTGGCCACCGCGCCACGCTTGTTGATGAGTTTGACGATGTGCAGGCCGCCACCTCCGATGATCGGGTCGCTGACTCCGCCGGCCGACAGCTTGGTCACCACATCGGTGAACAGGGTCGGCAGGGCGTTGCCGCGACGCCAGCCCAGATCGCCGCCTTCCAGAGCGCGGGGGCTGTCGGAATAGGTGATGGCCAGCTGGGTGAAGTCTTCACCGGCTCTGGCCTTGCGCACGACCTCGCGAGCCTTTTCTTCGGCCTGTTCGCGCACGCCGGGATCAGCGCCGGAGGGAACCGCGATCAGGATGTGGGCCAGATGGTATTCGGTCTGGTCCTGGCCACCCTGACGCTCCAGGGCCAGGTCGATGTCCTCATCGGTCACGACCACGCGCGAGTCGACTTCGGCCTGACGCAACTGGCTGACCAGCATCTCGTCGCGCACCTGCTGACGGATCTGCAGGTAGTCGACACCCTGGCGCCGCAAGGCCATGGCGAACTGGTTGAGGCTCATGCCATTGCGGGCGGCGATGTCCTCCATCGCGCGATTGAGCTCCTGGTCGCTGATGCGCAGGCCACCTTGCAGGGCGCGCTGGACCTGCGCCTTGGTCACCACGATGCGCTCCAGCAGCTGGCGCCGCAGCACTTCGTCGTCGGGCAGTTCCCCACGACTGGCGAGTTGTTCCTTGATCTGCTTCAACGACTGCTCAAGCTCGCTGTTCAGAACCACCTCATCGTTGACCACGGCAACGATGTAATCGACGACCTGGGCGGCGCGGGCAGGCAGGTGGCTGAGCAACAGGCAGGCGGCCACAAGGGCCATTCGGGTCATGGACATGGGAAATTCGTAAAACGGATGTGAACGCAAGCGTGCTTGCGCGAGGTATCTCTACAGAATATCACGCTCCAGCAGGCTATCCAGACCTTCTCCGATTCGACCCAGGCCATTAAGTTCCAGTTGCAGGTAGATGGAGGAATCGAAGGCATCCCCGTTGCCGTTGAGATGCCGGCGCCAGCCGACCTGCGCCGCCCAGCAGCAGCTGCGGTATTCCACACCACCAACCGCCTCGAGGCTGCGCTGATCCATTAGGGAATAGGTCCAGCGTCCGGCCATGCGCCAGTGTGCGCTCAGGGGCAGGGACAGCAGCGCGTCGCTCTGTTCGAAATTGTTTCGACGGAAACGGTAGGAGACCTGGGCGAAAGCGCCGCCGTTGCCCTGGTAGCGCACGGCCGCTGAACCCTGATTCATCTGGTTTTCGTCCGCGTTCCACTGCCCGATCAACTGGGCGCGCCAGTGCTCATCCGGCGCGAAGTCCAGCTCGCCGAGCCAGTCCGAACTGCCTGCGGCCTGGGGCGACTCACCGGGCAGCGTGACGAGGGAGTCTTCCAGTCGCAACTGCAGCCCCAGTTTGGCGCTGAGTTCACGGTGGCGGCCGTGATCCCGGTACCAGTCGGTGCGCAGCGCGGTGATCAGGACATTGGCGTCGGCGACGCGGTCGGCCCCGGTATAGCGGTTGCTGGCGAACAGCTGGTCGAAGGAAAAGTCCGGCTGGCTGGTGTCGAACAGCGGCAGTTCGTCCTGATCCCGATACGGCACATAGAGATAGCTGAGCTGCGGAGACAGCGTCTGGTGCCGGCCGTTGTCGCCGAGACGCAGGAAGCGCAGGCCCAAACCGCTCTGCAGGATCGGCAGGCCGCGATCCAGCCTTTGATCATCCGCAGCATCCTCCCTCAGCCGATAGGCGGTATGGCGATAGTCGGCGCGCGCGGAAAAGAAGGCCTGCGGCAGGTCCAGTCGCCACGCCAGCCCCACGCGGGCGTCGCCACGCCAGCCCTCGGTGGTTTCGTCGTGCCGGAAGTCGACCAGTTCGGCGCTGAGCAGGGGCTGGAACTGGCCGTTGGCGCGCGGCGGCGTCCAGTTCAGGCGCAATTCGGGCGCGCGCCGGTGGGGCCGTTCCTCCGGGGACAGGGTGTCGAGCAGGCTCTGGTAGTCGTGGGCGCTGAGACTGGCCTGCAGGCCGAGGTTGTGATCGTAATAGCCGATGCTGGCAAAGCGAGGCAGCTGGCTCTGGGCCTCGTCGGCCTCGCTGCTGCCCAGCTCACTGAGGTAGGCATTGTCGCTGAGCTGGAGAAATCCGGCCTGCCAGATCCAGTGACGATCCGTGCCGCCGATCAGCTCGGAAGACAGCAGGTAGCGCCGCTCTCCGCTGCGCTCATCCTCGTCCAGAAATTCCACCTGGCTGCGGCCCTGACTGTGAGACCAGAGGTAGCGCAGTTCCCCCACTGCCTGATCACCCAGGCGTGCCATGTGCCGGGCGGTCAGCGTCATGTCGTAGTTGGGAGCCAGGTTGAGATAGACGGGCAGGCTGAAGTCCAGGCCTGTCGCGTCGCCATCGCCGAGACGAGGGGGTAGCAGTCCGCTGCGCCGGGCCTCGCCGACGGGAAACCAGAATCGCGGCAGCCAGAACAGCGGCACGCCCTTGAAACGCAGGCGGGCGTTGCGGGCCGAGCCGAGGCCGCGGTCGCTGTCGAGGCGGATCTCATCGCCTTCCAGTACCCAGTCCTCCTGGCTGGCGGGGCAGGTGGTATATCGAACCTGTTTCAGGGTGGCCTGTCCGCGACCGCCGATGGCGAGTTCGCCGGCGCTGCCACGGGCGCCTGCCGCGTAGGCGACGTAGCGCGCATCCTTGAAACTGGCCTGATCCTGTTCCAGAAGGATGTTCGCACTGGCGGCGGTGAGCTGGAGCTCGTCGGTCTCGAAGAAAGTCTCGCCGGAGACACGAAGGTGGCGCTGGGCATGATCGTATTCGACGTCGTCGGCCCGCAGCATCTGACGACCGTAGCGCAGGCGGACCCCCTGATGCAGGCGCGAGATGCCATAGGCCTGGAGATCGACCTCCCCGGCGTCTGCGTGCAGGGCATCGTCGCCCGTCAGTTCATCGGCATACTGCCGGCTGTCAGCGCGCAGATCCTCGCACAGCGCCTGCGCATGCAGCAGCCCGGAACTCAGGCTGAGCAGAAGGCTGCCGCTAATTCTGTAGAATCCGCGCAAATCTCTAGGTTCCCCGTCGTGAATGAAGCGCCAGACCGCGCAGGATGACCGTCTGCAACAATTGAAGGCCTGGCTGGGTCCGGTCCTGCCGGGTCACAGCGAGCCAGTGCCCGCTTCCAGCGACGCCAGCTTCCGGCGCTATTTTCGCGTATTTTGCGGCGACAAGAGCTGGATCGTAATGGATGCGCCCCCGGCGCAGGAAGATTGCGGTCCCTTTGTCGAGGTCAGCGCGCTGCTGGCGCAGGCCGGTGTCAGGGTCCCCGAGGTGCATGCGCGGGACATGAATCAGGGCTTTCTGCTTCTGGATGATCTCGGCCAGGAAACCTTCCTGTCCCGGGTGAAGGCGCAGGGTGAAGCAACGGCCTACCCGCTGGCCGTGCGCAGCCTCCTGCGCATTCAGGCGGCGCCGGCGGACAGCCTGCCCCCCTACGATGAGGCATTGCTGCTGCGGGAAATGAGCCTGTTTCACGACTGGTACCTGCAGCGCCATCTCGGGCGGCACCTGGATGCTGTCGAACAGCAGGGCTGGTCCGCCTGCTCTGCCGCGCTGGCAGAAACAGCTTTGGCGCAGCCGCGGGTGTTCGTCCACCGGGATTACCATTCCCGCAACCTGATGTGGACCGAAGACGCCGAGATCGGGGTCCTGGATTTTCAGGATGCGGTCTGCGGTCCGATCAGTTACGACCTCGTCTCGCTCTTGCGTGACTGCTACGTGTCCTGGCCGGAGAGCCAGGTGGATGCCTGGTGCGCGGACTACCACGCAGCCGCCAAGGCCGCCGGTCTGCCGGTGCCCGGGCTGGAGCGCTTCCGTCGCGATTTCGACTGGATGGGGGTCCAGCGGCATCTCAAGGCCGCCGGCATTTTTGCCCGCCTGAATCACCGTGACGGCAAGCCGGGTTATCTCGCTGACATTCCCCGCACCCTGGCCTACGTGCACGCGGTGAGTGCACGCTATCCGGAACTGGCGCCACTGCATCGGCTGGTGGGCTCATGCCTGGACTGAGCGCCATGCTGCTGGCTGCCGGCCGCGGCGAGCGCCTGCGGCCCCTGACCGACCGCTGTCCCAAGCCGCTCATTGACGTGGGGGGACTGCCGCTGATCGAACATGCCCTTGACCGTCTGGCTGCCGCCGGCGTATCCCGCTGCGTGGTCAATCTGAGCTGGCTGGGCGAGCAGATCCGCGACCATCTCAGCCGCCACTGGCGCTGGGATATGCAGCTTCAGTTCTCGGATGAATCCGGCGGGCGACTCGAAACCGGCGGTGGCATTTTCCAGGCC
>JBFKIN010000030.1:0-15051 GCA_041632255.1 Oceanococcus sp.
AGCGCACTGGCGCCGGCCTCGTCCTCCAGCTCGACCCAGGCGCCGAAATACACGCGACCGCGATCGTCGGGCAGCTGCTCCGGCACCTTCAGTTCATCCAGACGCCGTCCCAGATAGCGCAAGCGCCGGTCAATTTCGCGCAACTCCTTCTTGCGATAGATGTATTCGGCGTTCTCCGAGCGATCGCCCTCTGCCGCGGCGGCCGACAGGGCGGCCACCACCTCGCGCCGGCGCACCCAAAGTGCCTGATGCTCATCCCGCAGCTTGAGAAGGCCGGCGGCGGTGATGTAGTCCGCCATCCGTCAGGCGCTCCTGCGCGGCAGCCAGGAACAGGGCCCTGAACAGCTCGCGCAGTTCGGTCGAGACACTCTCATCCCGTGGCAGTGGCCAGGCCATGCGGACGGAGGCATCACTGGCGTCGAGCAGTTGCAGGACGGGCTGGCCATCGACCAGCCGAGCGCGGACTTCGGGCATCGCGGACTCCGGTTACGAAGGAGCGATGACTATAAATGCAAATGGTTCTCATTCGCAATTCATGCCCCTTATGCTCAGCGCACGATCTGGGGCGTGTCGTCCGGCACAAAGAAGTCCGGCGCCAGCTGCGCGCCCGGCTTGTACTGATACTGCGCAAAATCCGTAACGCCGGCCTCCTGCAGCAGCAGGTCATCAATGCAGAACTGGCCGGTGAACTCCCGGCTGTCGCGGGTCAGGATGTGCCAGGCCGCATCGCCCATGATCGCCGGCGTGCGGCTGCCTTCCACCATGGCCTGCGCGCCCGGCATGTTGATGATGGCGGCGGTGGCGATCGGCGTATGCGGCCAGAGGCAGTTGAAGGCGATGCCGGCTTTGCGAAATTCCTCCGCCATGGCCCAGGCGTAGACACTCATCGAAAACTTGGCCAGCGTGTAGGCGACATGGCTCTTGAACCATTTGACCGACCAGTCGAGCGGCGGCGAGATGTTCAGCACGTGCGGGTTGTCCGCCTTCTTCAGATGGGGAACGCACAGCTTGGACAGCAGGAACGTGCCACGGGCGTTGATGTCGTGCATCAGGTCGTAGCGCTTCATGGACAGCTGCTCGGTGCCGATCAGATTGATGGCGCTGGCATTGTTGATGCAGATGTCGATGCCGCCGAACTCGGCCACCGTCTGCTCCACCGCCTCGGCGGTCCGCTCATCATCGCGAATGTCGCAGACCAGCTTCAGCGCACGGCCACCGGCGGCTTCGATTTCCTCGGCTGCCGTATGGATGGTGCCGGGAAGCCGCGGGTCGGGCTGGTCGGTCTTGGCCAGGATGGCGATGTTCGCGCCGTCCCGCGCCGCCCGCGTGGCAATGGCCAGCCCGATGCCACGCGAGGCCCCGCTGATGATGATGGTCTTGCCTGCCAGTGAACTCATCCGCCCTCTCCCTTGGAAAAATCTGATTGTAACCGCGCCCCGCAGCGATCGGCTCACCCGCTCGCGCCAGTTCCATCCTGCCCTTTCGAGCCTTGCGCGGTACACTGGGCCGCTCATTTCTGTGGCGGGACCCGATGAAGGACCTTCATATCACGGCATGGATTCTGGCCGGCCTGGTGCTCGGCGCCATCGTCGGCGAAACCCTGTATCAGGTGTACGATGCAGCCGTGCCCAGTGGCTGGATTGCCGGACTCTCGCTGATCGGCAATACCGTCTTCATGGGTTTGCTGAAGATGATCCTGGTGCCGCTGGTGATCGCCAGCGTCATCGTCGGCGTCAATGCCATCGGAGACCCCTCACGTCTGGGCCGGGTTGGCGGCCTCACCCTGCTCTATTACTTCGGCACCATGCTGGCTGCCGTCATCACTGGCCTGATCCTGGTCACCGCCATCGTGCCCGGCGATCCCCAGGGCGATGGTAGCGGCCTCGGCGTCGCCGTCCTCAGCGAAGGTGAGCAGGCTTACGCGGCGCAACCCGAAGACAAGCGCGGCCAGGTGGAAGCCAGTGGCAGCGCCGGCCTCGGCGGCGCCCTGGTCAACCTGGTTGGACAACTGATTCCCAGCAACCCCTTCGGCGCCGCCGCAGAGATGCAATTGCTGCCGGTGATCGCCTTCTCCATTCTTCTCGGCGTGGCCCTGGCTGCGGGCGGACCGCGCACAAAACCGGTGGTGAGCTTTTTCGAAGGCCTGCTCGACGCCATCATGAGGCTGGTCGACTGGATTCTGCGGCTCGCCCCACTGGGCGTTTTCGCGCTGGTCGCCTGGACCGTCGCGCGCATCGGCCTGGCATCCCTGTTCGGTCCACTCGCCGCCTATGTGGCCACAGTGCTGGCCGGGCTGGCGATCCACGCTTTCGTCACCCTGCCGCTGGTCTTCTGGCTGTGTCTGCGCATGCTTCCCTGGGCCTATCTGAAGGGTATGCGTCCCGCCCTGCTCACCGCCATCGGCACCGACTCGTCTTCCGCCACCTTGCCGGTCACCATCGAAGCGGCGGAGGCCAGCGGCTGCAGTCGTCGCTCAGCCCGTTTCGTCTTGCCGCTGGGCGCAACCATCAACATGGACGGCACGGCCTTGTACGAAGCCGTGGCCGTGGTCTTCCTGTTCCAGGCCTACGGGATTGCGCTTGGCCCGGTGGAACTGATGCTGGTCGCGATCACCGCCACACTGGCCGCGGTCGGCGCGGCGGGCATTCCTTCAGCCGGCCTGGTGACCATGGTCATCGTGGTCGAAACCGTCAATGCCTCGCTGGCCCAGTTGCCGGGAACCTCCACCCTTCCGCTGGCGGCCGTGGGATTGATCCTGGGCATCGACCGGCTGCTGGACATGTGCCGTACGGCAGTCAATGTCTGGGGCGATGCGGTGGGCGCTCGCATCATCACCCGGCTGGCTCCGGATCCGGAGCTCACCCCGGATTGAGGCCCGCCTGAAAGGCGGACATAAAAAAAGCCAACCGATACAGCGGGTTGGCTCTTTTCGCCTTTAGCGGAAGACTTACAGCGGCTTGATCTGCGCCGCCTGCATGCCCTTCGGTCCCATACGGGCCTGAAACTCGACTTGCTGGCCTTCCTTCAGGGTCTTGAAGCCGGAGCCTTCGATTTCCCGAAAGTGAGCGAACAGATCGTCGCCGCCACCCGTCGGGGTGATGAAACCGAAGCCCTTGGCATCGTTGAACCACTTGACCGTTCCGGTCATTACTTCTGACATTGATACTTCCAATCAAACAATAAAGATTCGGGCCTGCGCCCGCTGCAGCCATGCCTCAAGGCATAAGCTGCTGACACGATAGAGGAAATTCCGCAAGCTGTCGACAAGTGCCGATGAATTTTCCGTGACGGCCCAACCGCTATACTCCCGCCTTTTTGGGAAATGCCCATGACCACGCTGTATGGCATCAGCAACTGCGACACCGTGAAACGGGCTCGTCGCAGACTGGACGAAGCCGGCATCACCTACCGCTACCATGACTTTCGCAAGGACGGCCTGCAGGCCGACACCGTGGAGAGATGGCTTGCACAACTGGACCGGGACCAGTTGATCAATCGCCGCGGCACGACCTGGCGCAAGCTGGCGCCCGAGCAGCAACAGCTCAGCAGCGACGCGCAGGCCATCACGCTGATGGTGGATTATCCCAGCCTGATCAAACGCCCGGTGATCGAGCATGGCAGCCGCTTGCGGGTCGGCTTCGCCAAGGCGGACGAGGCCGAAATTCTCGCCTGGCTGGCTGAACCGGCAGCACGGTGAACTTCAGCGCGCCGCCGCCGTCCCACAGGACACATCACGGAGAAACGTCATGTGGAAGGGTTACTTGCTGGGACTGGGACTGGCCATGGCGAGCCAGGCGGGCGCACGGACCGAAGTGATGGCATTGCCGGACCTGACGGTTTACCCCGACCCGGTGGCGCTCCAGATTGACCGGCTGAGTCGTCGGATCATCGAGCAACTGCCACCGGCTGCCGATCTCCCTGCTTTGCGACCGCCGGACCAGTCCTGCGCACGCTGCGGAGCAGAGACGCCAGCAGATCGGCAGGCACTGTCCCTCAGGCTGAGCTGATCCGGTTGCGACCGCCGCGCTTGGCCTCGTAGAGCGCGGCATCGGCCCGCTCGAAGGCCACATCGAAGTCGTCGCCCGGCTCCAGTTGCGTGACCCCGCAGGAAAGCGTCAACGCGACCGGCTGACCCTGGTGATGGAAGGGTGTTGCCGCGATGGCCTTGCGCAGGGCATCGAGGGTCGCCACGGCCTGATCCCGGGTCGCGTTCTCCAGCAACATGACGAATTCCTCGCCGCCGTAGCGCGCCACGAAATCGTGAGCCCGAACGGATCGCGCCAGCTTTCGCCCGACCAGACGCAGTGCGCGGTCTCCGGCCTTGTGACCGAAGCTGTCATTGATGCGTTTGAAGTGATCGATATCCCAGATGGCGAGACACAGCGCCGCAGCACAGGGTTCCGCCTGCTGGAGATACGCCCCCACCCGGCGTCGATAAGCCAGGCGGTTGGGGATGCCGGTCAGCGGATCGACCAGTGCCTTGCGCTTCTGCCGACTCATGGCTGCCTGCATGCTGGACGCCTGCTCTTCGAGCTCGCTGATGCGCTCTCGCATGCCCTGCGCGCGCGCTTGCCACGCCGCGCTTTGCTCCCGCTCCCGCGCGCGGAAGGCCTTCACATGTGACTCGATGCGCTGCAGCCGCTGGTCGACCTGCTGCTGCAGAAAAGCCAGACTGGTCGACTGCCGGACTTCCTCACCCAGATCACCGACCTCGCCCATCAGCTGGCGTTCCAGCGTGCGGCCACTTTCCTGTGCCTGCTCGAGGGCCTGAGCATCCTCGACCACGTGCTGGAACATCTCGCCCAGTCGGCTGTTGATGCGCCCAAAGGCCGCCTCGAACTGGATCAGCGAATTGTGCAATCCATGACTCTGCCGGTTGACCAGCTCCGCGATGGCATCAATCAGCTCGTTCAGCTCGACGGATTTCTCGCATTGCTCCAGGCGCTCTCCGAGTGCCCTGGCCTGCCCCCGCAGCGCATCATCAAACTGGATCCGTTCGAGCAGACTGCGCAGCACATCCAGAAGCAGCGGATCTGGCACCGAGGCGTCAACCGCCCCGGCAGGCGCCATGTCGAGCTGGCTGATGGTGGCACTGAGATCGGCCAGCAGGGCGCGCAGCGGCTCTGGCGGCCCGGTCACCTTCAGCGCATCACGCAGGGGACTGATGACTGCATCCAGTTCGTCGCTGTGACCCTGCAAGGCAATGCAGAAGCGAGAGGAGAGCCGTCGCAGCAGATCCTCGGACTCCTGCAACACCTCGATCCGGCCCTGCAGCCCGGCAAGTTCCTGAGCGTAGCGCCCGCGCCAGTAGTCGACATTTCTTTCCTGACTCGGCATCGCTGTGATCATCCTGTCTACCCCGGTGGGCTAAGCCGGCCCGCAGGCCGAAGACTCGCCCGGGGAACGTGAAATTTGCGTAAGCTTGGCGCGCTCCGAATTAATGACAGACACCGGATTGGATTTCTTCAGCCCTGACAATCTGACAAGCTTGCTGCTCTGGCTGGGTGCCTTCGCCCTGATTGCCGCCGGGCTCATAGGTCTGGTGTTTCCCGCCATTCCCGGCCCGCCCCTGCTGTTCGGGGGTCTGTGGATGGCGGCCTGGATCGAAGACTTCAGCCACGTGGGGTTCTGGACACTGAGCGGCCTCGCCCTGCTCGCGGTACTGGCCGTCGTGGCGGATTTCATCGCCGGCGCACTGGGCGCGAAGAAATTTGGCGCCTCCGGTCGCGCGGTGCTGGGCGCGACGCTTGGGGCCGTCATCGGCATATTCTTCGGCCTGCCCGGCTTGATCGTCGGACCTTTCGTCGGCGCGATGCTGGGCGAGCTATCGTCCGGTCGTCAGTTGCAGGCGGCGGGACGGGCCGGCGTGGGTGCCACCATCGGTCTGGTCGTGGGAACCGGAGCGAAGCTGGCCATCGGCATCGTCATGCTGGTGGTCTTTCTGTTCATGCGGCTGGGTTGAGCTCCGCCGCGACTGGCCGGCCTGCCGGCATCGATTGAGGGGGAACTGATGACAACCGCCATTTTCATTCTGCTGTGCTTCACCGCGCTGACCCTGGGCCTGACAGCCGTTTATGTCAGTTACCGGGTGGGCCTGGTCCTGACCTCCAAGGCTGCCGCGAACTCCTGGACCCGCAACGCGGCCAGCTGGCAGAACCCGGCCTGGGTGACGCGTTTCGAACACGCCCACGCAAACTGCCTGGAAAACCTGCCGCTGTATGCTGCCGTCGTGCTGATGGCCTCCATCACGGGACAACTCGCCCTGATTGATTCGCTGGCCTGGGTGTATTTCGGCTTCCGCCTGGCCCAGACGGGCGTGCATCTGATCAGCACCAGCCCGCTGATGGTGTTTATCCGCGCCAACATGCTGGCCGGACAGTGGGCCTGCCTGATCTACTGGCTGATCCAGCTCGCGGGCTGACGCCCTACAAGACCGGCGTCGCCATCACGCCGATGGCGGCGCTGTTCAGGCGGCCTGGTTTTCGCGCTGACGCGCGATCCAGTCGCGCAAATGGGCGACGCGATCACTGGGGCTGGCCACCGGAGCGACTTCAACGCGGTTGCGCCCCTGCCGCTTGGCGCGATACAGCGCATCATCGATGCGCGCCACGAAGGCCTGGGCATCCCAGCTGTCCTGCAGACCGAGCTGACCGACCCCGATGGACACGGCCAGCCGCAATTTTTCGCCGTTGCGCAGCAGCAGGGGCTGCTCCGCCACGCGGCGGCGGATACGCTCGGCTTGCAGGCGCGCCTGCGTCTGGTTGGCGCCTGGTGACATCACCAGAATTTCCTCGCCACCGTAACGGACGACGATGTCACAATTGCGCGATTCCTGTCGGATGATCTGGGCCAGATGGACCAGCGCCTGATCTCCAATCTGGTGACCGTGTCGATCGTTGATCTGCTTGAAATGGTCGGCATCGATCAACATCAATGACAACGGCGAAGCCTGTCGGCGGGCACGCTCGACTTCTTCCTTCAGCCGATCATTCAGGTGCCGGCGGTTGAACAGACCCGTCAGGCTGTCGGTGACCGATTCGGCCTCCAGTTCGATCAGGCGATGGGCATCCTTGATGCTGCCGGCGGACAGCTGGCTGATCAGCATGACGAACCAGCTGCCGGCAAGCAGCGCGATCGGCATCATGAGCTCCTGCGGCAGCGGAATTTCGAAAGCCGGTTTCATCGCGTAAAGCAGCTCGGCGCCAATCATGGTCAGCACCAGCGCACTCAGCCATTGCCAGCCGCGCTGCATCTGGCCGCGGGGCAGGCCCACGAGCAGGCGGCGCATCGGCAGCAAGGACGCAAGCAGCAAACCTGCGGCAGCAATAATGATCGAATAGCGGAGCAGTTCCATTGGCATTTCCCTCAATCTCTGACGGCAGTCTGGCCCAGGCCGCGTCAATTCCCCGTGAATGTTTTGACGCATTTGCAAGGGCTGTGCCACGGTCTGTGGCGCCGGAAAAGCGGCAGTGACAGACCGGTCCGCCCGGGGCCGGACGGAGATTCAGGCGACTTCGCTGTCGCCGGACAAGCTGGCCCGCCAACCGGCCAGGAGGGAAGAGCCGCTGGGCGGATGCACGGATTCCACCCGGTTACGGCCATTGTGCTTGGCGTTGTAGAGCGCGCGGTCCGCGCGCTCCAGCAGTTTCTCGGCACGAAATCCGTCCTGCCGAGACAACTGGGTCAGACCGACGCTGACCGTGACGGCAATGCGACGCGAAGCCTCGTCATCGTCGACGATCAGGGCTTCCGAGGCGATGCGTGAACGCAGTCGCTCGGCCTGCCAGGCCGCCTGCTCGAGGTCGGCGCCGGGCATGATCACGGCGAGCTCCTCGCCACCGTATCGGGCCACGGTCTCATTCACCCGCGACTGGGCCTGCACCAGTCGGGCCAGCTGCTTGAGTGCCTGGTCGCCGATCTGATGGCCGAATTCATCATTGATCGCCTTGAAGTGATCGACGTCGAGCAGCACCAGGGACATGGGCTGATCGTAGCGCCGTGCCCGTTCCATCTCGGCGCACAGCACCCGGTCCATGTGGCGACGGTTATACAGGCCGGTGAGCGCATCCGTGATGCTCTCGCGCTCCAGCAGGGCGGTGCGCTGCACGTCCTCGATGCTGCCGGCCGACATCTGGCTGACCAGCATGATGAACCAGCTGCCGACCAGCAGCACCAGCGGGATGATCAGCTCCTGCGCCAGGGGCAGCTCGGCGTGCAGGCCGAAGGCGTAAATGACCTCCGCGCCTATCATCACCAGCAGCAGACCGCCGAGCATCACCCAGGCGCGGCGCATCATGCCGTCCGGCAGGTCGCGGAGCAGCCGGCGCACCGGCAGCAGCGCCACCAGCAAAAGCGCAGCCGATGCCACAATGATGGCGTAACGCAGGGTTTCCAGTTCCGGACTCACGGCCTCAATCCATTGGCGGCAGCAGGGCATTCAAGCCCTTACTGTGCCCATTCTCGGGATCAATGAAAAGCGAGGGTCACGCCCCGCCGGAATCCGCTGAAGCCCTGGTTCGCCAGCGCCCCTGGCCCTAGTGGCGATATCCCTTAACCCGCAGCTTGTAACTCATCGCCGGTCCGGGCGTCGGTGCGGTCTTCGTCTTGAGCTCGTAGTCCGGCGAGATCAGTTCCAGATCCAGACGGTAGAACAGCCGCGCCATGCTGAGCGCCAGCTGGATTTCGGCCAGACTCTTGCCCAGGCAGGTATGCGGGCCGCGGCCATACGGTGAGTAGGCGCCCTGCTTCTTGTGCTCGTCCCGGGGCTTGGAGTAGCGCTCGATGTCGAAGCGTTCCGGATCGGGAAAATACTCTTCCATGAAGTGCGGCACGCAGGTGGCCACGTACATCAGCTCGCCTTCGCGGAACTGGTGGCCTTCGAACACGAAATCCTTGTTTGCACAGCGCATCTGTGCGACCGCGATGGGATACAGGCGCATGGTCTCCATGATCGCGCCATTGAGCACCGGCAGGCGCTTGAGCAGGCCGGCCTCGTCGATCTCGCCGTGGGCGAAAAGTTCGTCGACCTCGGCCTGCACCTTCTTCAGCACCTCCGGATGTTTGAGCACCGTGTAGGTGATCGCCGCGGTGGTGTTGGCCACGGTGTCCAGGCCGGCGACATAGGGCGCGACCAGGTGCAGGCGCAGATTGTTCTCCGGCATGATGTCCGGCTGCTCACGCGTGGCCAGCATCACGTCGTCGATCAGGTTGCGCTGCTCGGCGCTGCGCGCATCCGGATTGGCCAGGTACTCGGCCTTCATCTTCATCGCCAGCTCGATCACGCGGCGCTTGGCCTTGCGATAGCGCGGGTTCAGCAGCAGGAACTTCGGCCGCTGCCGGGTCACCAGCACATTCAGAATGTTGAGGATGGTGATCCGGATGTCTTCCACATACTCCAGCGGCGCGGCGCCGGTCAGGATGGTGCCCAGCTGGTCGGTGACCATGAACTGCATCGCCTGCAGCACCGGCACCTCGCTGCCGGCCACCCAGTCCCGTTCGATGGAGCCGTCGGTGATCCGGACCAGATCGTTGTAGCGACCGACGATGGACTCCTTGGAGTAGCCATGGCGCAGGATCTCGCGCAGGCGCTTGTGCTCCTCCCCGTCCGAACCCGGCAGCGAACGGCTGGCCCCGAACTCCTTGACCAGACCTTCCCAGAACTCCTTCGAGCGCAGGCATTCCTTGCCCTCGCGGGTGTTCATGAAGGTGGCCGCCTCGGCGCCGGCGATGACCTTGTAGCGCTTGCCCAGCACGTTGATCTCGAAGACCGGACCGTACTTGCGGTAGCACTCATAGAAGAAGCGCGCCGGGTCTGTCGCCATGCCCGCGATATTGCCCAGCCAGGGCAGGCCGGGCACGCGTGGCGTGGTCTTCAGGGCCATGGAGGTGTCGGATTCGGTCTGGACGGTGGCGGTCACGGGTATTCCTTCGCGCGGCGGAGCGGTCGAATTGAGGGCCCCACCTTAATTGACGGGGCGACCCGATACTACAACCAGTGACCGGGGTGTGACTCCGCCATTGGGACTACCCCACCAGACCAAACCCGCCCCGGCAGGCCGCGATGCAGGCAAGGGCTGGTCTCACCACTGTGGATGATGCACAAAACTTGCATCCGTCATAAATATGTACGATGGAAACAATTGGCCGCCCTGAGCGTGTCATCATCATTGGTTTGACCAGGCTTTATCCGGGGGATACATGCGCAGAATCCAACACTGGCTGCTGATCGGCACCAGCCTCAGTCTGAGCGCCTGCTTCGGCGGCAGCGACAGCAGCACCATCAATCCGGGAAACCCACCGCCGACGCCGGTCGTCACTGCCAGCCCCTCTCCGCAGCCTACTGCGTCCCCGAACCCCAGCGCCAGCCCCAGTCCGAGCGCCAGCCCGAGCGCCAGCCCGAGCGCCAGCCCGACGCCGACGCCGACGCCGCCCGGCGCCAAGACCTTCATCATCGCACCGGGCGAAAACGCCACCAGCGAGATGCTGACGGCCATCGTCCAGGCCCGCCCCGGCGATACCATCGAGTTCACCTGCGGCTATTTTGACCTGGCCGCCGGCATCCAGATCATCGGCACCGAGAACATCACGATCCGCGGCTGTGGCCGGGAACAGACCGTGCTGTCCTTCCGCAACAGCAACAATATCGAGGGCATCCTCAGCACCAATGTGCGCGGCCTGACCGTCGAAAACCTGTCCATCATCGATGCCAAGGGCAATGGCATCGAACTGCGTGGCACCAAGTTCGCCAACCTGCGCAACGTCCGCACCATGTGGTCCAGCGGTTACGGCACCCCCGACGAGGATCCGATCACGGCGGACAACTATGCCGACAAGATGACGGTGGCCTGCACCCTGCCCTCGCGGGAGGATCCGCGCCGCACCATCTCCGGCGACGTCGGCGCCCCCACCTCCCCCGACTACACCGTCAGCACCGAATCCGGCCGCTACGGCATCTACCCGGTCAACAGCGAGAACGTGCTGATCGAAGGCTCCGAGTCCATCGGCGCCTCGGACGCGGGCATCTATGTGGGCCAGACCAAGAAGGCCATCATCCGCAACAGCCGCACCGCCTTCAACGTCTTCGGCTTCGAGATCGAGAACGTGCAGGAAGGCATGTACGAGGACAATCTGGCCGAGTGCAATACCGCCGGCTTCCTGGTCTACGACCTCGACAACCTGACCCACCACGGCAAGCGCACCATCGTGCGCCGCAATATCGCGAAGAACAACAACACCTATAACTTCGCGGTGCCCGGTTCGATCGTCGCCTCGGTGCCGCGCGGCAGCGGTTTCATCACCCTGGCCTATGACCACATCGACATCTACGACAACCAGTTCATCGACCACGACACCGCCGGCATCATCCTGACCAGCTACGAGCTGGTCGGCGGCAACAACGACCGGCGCATGGACGGCTACTCCGAAGGCGTCCACATCTACAACAACGAGTTCGTCAACAACGGCAACAATCTGCAGACGCCGGACTTCGATCGCCTGGCGGAGACGCAAGGCGGTGATGTCGCTTCGGTGCTGCCCATGCTGGTCGGCCTGAAGGTCGCCGCCGGCAAGCAGGACCCCAGCCAGTACCGTGGCGCGCACATCCTGTGGGACGGCCTGATCGACGATCTGCGCCCGGAATGCCCCTACCCGACCGATGCGGAGGGCAATCCGATCCCCGCCGACGAGTACGGCAAGCCGGAGAGCGGCAACCAGTACCCCAATCCGGACTGCACCTACAACGCCTACAAGTTCGATCAAAACGGCGATCGTATCGTGCCCCGCTGGTGGTTCGCCTGCGTGGACTGGGCGGACAACAGCTTTGCCGAGGACAGCGTCTCCTACGCCAACTTCCATGGCACCGATGGCCTGAACAGTGCGCTCGCAATCTTCGGCGGCGACATTGCCGCTGCCGCGGCGGTGCCGGGTGAAGTGCCCGGTTTCCCCGCCACCTTCGACCAGGGCGAACATGACTGTCCGACCCGGTTCGGCAGCAATCTGCCGCCGCTGACTCCCGTCGTGCTGGACGAGTACGAACCCGGCACCGGCGCGGTGCAGCTGCCGCCCGAGGAAGTCGCCCGCCTGTGCGGCGCCTCGGTGCCGGCCGGCGAGATCAACCGCGAGGCCCTGATCGCCAACTGCCCGACGCTGCAGGATTACAAGCTGTTCTCGAATCCGGCCGATCCGCGCAGCGCGCCGAACGGCGGCGGCGTGCCCTTCGTGCTCAATACCAAGCTGTTCTCGGACTACTCGGTGAAGTACCGCGTGGCCTACCTGCCGCCCGGCGAGCCGGCCCTCTACCGCGCCATCAGCGCCGGCCCGAACGACACGCGCACGCCCAACGGCGTGGACGAGACCATGGTCTTCCCGGTGGGCACGGTGATCGCCAAGACCTTCGCCTTCCGCGATGAGAACGCCGACACCGAGCGGCTGATCGAAACCCGCCTGCTGATCAAGCGGCAGAATGCGGACAACTCAGTGCACTGGGACGGCCTGCCCTACATCTGGCAGGACGACGGCACCGCCACCCTGGCCCTGGAAGGCGGCATGGCCTCGGTGAGCTGGGATTTCACAGACCCGGATGACAACCAGCACTACGCCGGGGCGACTGACAGCTACGTGATCCCGCACCAGAACCAGTGCGCAGCCTGCCACTTCAACCTGAACCTGGAGAACGGCTCGGCCCCGATCGGGCCCAAGGCGCGGAACCTGAACCGGCCGTACCTGCCCGAGTCGAGCTGGGATTCGCAGCAGGCCCAGCATCCGGTGCGCGGCGTGAACCAGCTCGCGTACTGGTGCGCCAACGGTCTGCTGACTGGCTGCCCCGAGGATCTGCAGGTCAACGCGACCACGCAGATCGCCGCCGCCGCCCCGCGCAGTCCGAAGTTCAACGTGCCGGGCGACAGCGGCCATCCGATGAACTCGGCCGCCGATATCGAGGCCCGCGCCCGCTCCTACCTCGAGATCAACTGCCAGCACTGCCACAACCGCCAGGGTTTCGCCGCCAACACCGGCTTCTACCTGGACGTGGTCCGGCGCGTGGATTCCACCTACGGCATCTGCAAGCGACCCACGGCCTCCGGCAGTGAGGGCCGCGGCGGCCGCACCTACGACATCGTGCCCGGCAACGGCCACGGCTCGGTGCTGACCTTCCGCATGGGCCCCGAGGCCACGGTACCGGCCGCGCGCATGCCCCCGCTGGCCCGCAGCGTGGTCGACGTGACCGCGCACCAGCTGATCAACCAGTGGATCGACACCGTGATCACGGTGGACGAGGATGCCTATCCGGGCTCGACGGAATGCCAGTAGGCCCTGAGCTGAACTGAACAAAGGCGGAACTTCGGTTCCGCCTTTTTCATGTCCGGCCAGGCCGCGATGATTCCTGTCTCATCGCAGGGCAATTGACGCCTGCCTGCCGAACAGCTGCACGGCCTGGAGACGGTCCGTGGCGTCGTCGCGTCGCGCGACCAGGCCTGAGTGGTGGTCAGGACATCAGATGACGGCCACCCCACCCTGATGCCCTCCTTCGCGCCTCGGGCCTGAGCGTGGCGGTCTCGGCCGGCCACCCCCGCAGCACTCTGACAGTGCAGGCAATCGGCCGTCGCCGCCCGGGCCGCCACCGCGGCTCAGAAACGCATCAACCAGGGCTGGTAAGCGAAGATCGCATTGAGGTGGTGCAGCAACGCATGGGGCGCCTCGTAGCTCCAGATTTCGCTGACGCGCTGATGGGCGGCACGGCTGGCGCGCTGCAGCGCGACCAGATCGGCGTCCGGGGGCAGACCCGCCATTTCGTTCTCGATCAGCGCCAGCCAGAAACGGCTGACACCCTGGATGAAATGCGGCCAGGCCTGGCGCATCTGCGGTGACCAGGCCGGATCGGAGGTGGCCGATAGCTCGGTGCCTGACCAGTAGCCCAGGTCACGGCAATCGAAGTCGACGATCAGCCCGTCGTGCAGGGCCCACTGCAGCGCGACGCTGCGACGGGCGGCCTCCGCGATGCGCAGGCTGTCGGGGCCAGCGGCGCGGAACAGGAAGCTGAAGCGATGACCCGCCTGATCCCTGGCCGCACGCCGGTGAAAGCGCCAGGCGCTGATCTGTGCCGCCTCGTCCGCCAGCACCGGGGCGAAGACCGCGTGGGCCAGCAGCACATCCACGCTCCAGTCCGGCGCGGCGCCCTCGGGCCAGGCGATGCCGGCGCGGCAGGCATGCCAGGCGGTCGGCTCCGCATACTGCGGTGCCGGAGCGGCCTGATGGCGCGGTGGCGCGCCAGCGCAGGCGCCCAGGCACAGACAGAGCAGCAATGTGAGTCGCGGCACCTCGACCTCCCCGGCAATTCAGCCTGGCATTGTAGGGGGGATGCTACAGGGCCTGCCCCGCGGCGTGGCCGGAGGCCCAGGCCCACTGGAAATTGAAGCCGCCGAGGTGGCCGGTCACGTCCAGCGCCTCACCGACAAAGTGCAGGCCCGGCTGCAGCGCCGATTCCATGCTGGCCGAGGACACGGCCTCCGTGCTCACCCCGCCCAGGGTGACCTCGGCCGTGCGGTAGCCCTCGGTGCCCGAGGGCCTGAAGGACCAGGCGTTCAGACGCCGGCCCAGCGCCGCCAGGTCGGCATCGCGCTGCTGGCCCAGCGGCCGGGCCGGCAGACCGGACAGCTCGGCCAGGCGCTGGGCCAGACGACGGGGCATCTGGCCGCCCAGCCAGCCGGCCAGGTCCAGCCCCGGCTGCGCCCGTTTTACCGCGGCCAGGGCAAGCGCCGCGTCCTGCCCCGGCAGCCAGTCGATCAGCAGTTCCTCGCCAGGCGACCAGTAGGAGGAGATCTGCAGGATCGCCGGTCCGCTGAGCCCGCGATGGGTGAGCAGCAGCGCGCCATCGAAACTCATGCCGCCGGCGCTGGCGCTCACCGCGTGTGCGACCCCCGCCAGACCCTCCCAGTCCTGCAAGGGCCGCCCACTGAGCGTGAAGGGCACCAGCGCGGCGCGGGTCTCGACCAACTCATGGCCGAACTGGCGGGCCAGTTCGTAGGCGAAGCCGGTCGCTCCCATCTTGGGAATCGA